>CAMWQD010000018.1 GCA_947176325.1 uncultured Bacteroidales bacterium
AAACCGTTTGCCAGACGAAACAGTCGGGCGCGATATTGTGTTCGAGGCCGGCGGCGTCTTCCATTTTCCACGGACATACCTTATTGAGCGAACCCAACATGAAGCCCGTGAGCAAGGCCAAGGTCACCGCCCTCCACTTGTGCAGGGCGTAGGAAAGCAGGCGCGAGAAGGAGGTGATGCCGAGGACGGCCCCGACGAGAAAAACGCCGAGTATCAAGAAATTCAAGTCTTTCACCGCTTCCATGATGAATGCGTATTTGCCGAGGAGCAACAGGATGAAACTGCCCGAAATGCCCGGCAGAATCATGGCGCAGATAGCGATGGCGCCGCAGAGGAAGATGAACCAGAGTGCGGTGGGGGTTTCGGCGGGTGTGGCGGAGGTGATGAACAGCGCCGCCGCCAGCCCGATTACAAACGAAAGCACGGTACGCACGCTCCATTCCTTGATGTCTTTGGATACGAACCATACCGAAGCCAGCACCAGCCCGAAGAAAAACGCCCATACGAATATAGGGTAGGAGGCTAAGAGCCAAGTAATCAGGCGTGCGAGAGAAAGTACACTCAAGGCGATGCCGCCGAGGAGACTCAGCAGGAAGTTGCCGTGAATCGTCTGCCAAAAGGCGCGGAACTTTCCGGAAAACAGCATCTTGAGGCTTGCGCCGCCGATACTTTTAATGGAGGTGAGGAGCTCGTCGTAAACTCCCGTGATAAAGGCAATCGTTCCTCCCGAAACGCCGGGAACCACGTCGGCCGCCCCCATGCCCATTCCTTTCAGGAACACAAGCGCGTAATCTTTGATTGTTCTCGCCATAGTGTCTATTTTTTTTGATGCCGCAAATTTCGGCTAAAACTTCGGTAAAAAAAACGGGAAGGGAATATGGAGCCATATTGGATTTGTATGATATTTGTTTATAGTGTGTTATTGCATGCTTGGGGCATTCGGACACTCTGAAATCCAAAGATTTCGTCCTGCGGGAGATTGTCGGGAACGCCCCCGCACCTATCTTTGTCCACACTTTTTAAGGTTGATGGAAAACCCCGGTTTTATGAAACGATTTATCGGTATTGTAGCGGCTCTCCTTATCGTGATGCCTCTCTCCGCCCAGAGGGGGCGTCCGCAGGCCGACGATATTCTAGGCACTTACAGCGCCAACGACCGTTCCATGAAAGACAACTATCACCTTAATTTCTATAAGAACGAGGCGGGAGACTACGAGGCGCGCATCATTTGGATGGAGCAGGCCAACGACAATCTGGGCAAGCCCCGTACCGATGTCAAGAACAGGCATGTGGAACAGCGGCATATCCCGCTCTCGGAAATGGTGATTGTGCGCGGTCTGCGTTTCGACGCCCGGAGCGGGGAGTGGGAAGGGGGCCGGGTATACGACCCGTCCACGGGAAAGACCTATCGTTGTTTTATCGAGTTTAAGTCGGATACGGTTATCAAGATGAAGGGCTATGTGGGATTTAGGATGTTCGGGAAGAGTCTGTATTGGTCTAAGTTGTCCGAGTAGATTTTTATAGGTATGGAGGCAGGGAAAGCCAAGTACGGAGAGCGGTTCCGCATATACAACCATTATACGGGAGCCGACCGCAGGCTCGAGGTGAAGACGCTTTGCGATATGTTCAACGACATCGCCGAACTTCACACCTATCAGCAGAACTGCAATGTGGACGATCTCAACAAGAAAGGCTTGACGTGGATGCTGCGGCGCATGCATCTCTTTATTCCGTGCATGCCGCGTTGGGAAGACAAGGTGATTGTGGAAAGCTGGAACCCGAAAATGGAGGGGCTTTTGGTGCCGCGTATCTATAAGGTGAGCGGGGTGTCGGAAGAACAGGAGCTCTACACGCATTCTCCCAACAGCACGGAGGTGGCCCGCGGTCGCCTGTATGCTTTCGCGATAACCGATTGGATGATTATCAATCTAAAGAGCCGTCGTCCCGAAAGGCCTTTTCCGCAGATGTACGAGATTACGGGCCTGCACGACGAGCCGCTTCCTTTCACGCCGAGTCTGTTCTCGCGCGCGGAGGGCAAGACGGGAATCGCTTTGACGGGAGAGCCTTTGTGGCAAAAGGTGTTCCAGACCCGTTACGCCGACATCGATTTCAATCAACACGTTACGCAGAGTGTCTATATACAGTGGATGCAGGAGACGCATCCCATGACGTTCCTGCAAACGCACCGTCTGCGGGAATTGGAGATATTGTACGCACACGAAATCAAGCCCGAGAGTGAGATTCGTGTGGAAGTGCGGCAAGAGACCGACGACCGTTATGCGTACCGTATCGCAAGTTTGGACGGAACGGTTTCGCATGCGTGGGGACGGTGCGTGTGGGAGTCTCTTGCCGAGGTTCCGTCTAAAGGGTAAAGGGACTAACAAAGTCTTTGAAACGCTCTCCTTTTTGGTCTTTGGCGGAGAGCAGCGGGTCGGGACATTTCCAGTCTATGTTCAAATCGGGGTCGTTCCAGAGCAGGCAGCCTTCGGTCTGCGGCGCATAGGGGGCGGTTACCTTGTAGGCGAAAACCGTGCCTTCCTCGCGCGACACAAAGCCGTGCGCCATGCCGGCGGGCAACAGGAATTGCAACTTGTTCTTCTCGGTCAGTTCCACGCATACGTGCTTGCCGTAGGTGGGCGAGCCCACGCGGATATCCACCGCCACGTCCATCACCGCCCCGCGGATTACCCGCACAATCTTGTCCTGGGCGAAGGGAGGCTTCTGGAAATGCAGGCCGCGCAACACGTTCTTGCCCGATTTGGATTCGTTGTCCTGCACGAAAACATAGTCCAAGCCCGCTTCCTGCCATTTCTTGAGCGAATAGCTTTCCATGAAGTAGCCGCGCTCGTCTTCAAAAACGTCGGGGTGGATAATCACCACCCCGTCGATAGCCGTTTTTTCAATCTGCATGATAGCCTTGTTTTAGATGTGCACACATTCGCCATAGGCCGCTTCCACCGCTTCGAGGAACGATTCCGAAAGCGTGGGGTGGGGATGAATGGCGTGCATGATGTCCTGCGCCGTGAGTTTCTGCTGGCGCACCAGCACGGCTTCGGCAATCATTTCCGTTACGTTTTCGCCCGTCATGTGGCATCCTAACAGAAGGTTGGTCTTGGCGTCGAAAATCACCTTGACGAAACCGTCGCGGCTGCCCATCGCGGTGGCTTTGCCGGAGGCGGTGAAGGGAACGCGCCCCACCTTGATTTCGTAGCCCGCTTCGAGGGCTTTCTTTTCGCTCAGACCCACCGAGGCGATTTCGGGAGACGTATAGGTGCAGCCCGGAATATTGGTGTAATCCACCGGCACGGGGTTGTGGCCGGCAATCTTTTCCACGCAGACTTTGGCTTCGCGCGAGGCCACGTGCGCCAGGGCCGCTCCGGGCGTGATGTCGCCGATGGCGTAGAGGCCCTCTACGTTGGTGCGTCCGTATTCGTCGGTAACGATTTTGCCTTTCTCCATCTTCACGCCCAATTCTTCCAAGCCGATATTATCGGTATTGGGCACCACGCCCACCGCCGAAAGCACGATATCGCATTCGTGCACTTCCTCGCCTTTCTTGGTCTTGATATAGACCTTGCATTTGTCGCCGGTCGTATCCACGCGTTCCACCGAAGATTCCACCAGCACTTTCATGCCGTTCTTGCGGAAACTGCGGCTGATTTGGGCGGCGGAATCGGCATCTTCCACGGGCACAATCTGCGGCATGAATTCCACCAAGGTAACCTTGGTGCCGATGCTCTGATAGAAGTGGGCGAATTCCGAGCCGATGGCCCCCGAACCCACCACCACCATGCTTTCGGGCTGGGCGGGCAGGTTCATGGCCTGGCGGTAGCCGATAATCTTCACGCCGTCTTGAGGCAGGTTGGGCAGCACCTTGCTGCGCGAACCGGTGGCGAGGATGATATGCGAGGCGGTGAAGTCCTTTACCGAACCGTCTTCGTTCATCTTCACCGAAACCGTCTTGTTGGGCTTGAGGGTGGCTTCGCCGGCGATGATTTCCACCTTGTATTTTTCCAAAAGGAAACGCACGCCCTTGCCCATGGTCTCGGCCACACCGCGGCTGCGCGCCACGATGGCGGCGAAGTCGGGTTTGATTTCGCCTTCGGTGGCGATGCCGTAGTTGGCGGCGTGTTTGGCGTATTGATATACCTGCGCGCTCTTGAGCAGGGCTTTGGTGGGGATGCAACCCCAGTTGAGGCAGATGCCGCCCATTTCGGCGCGTTCCACCACGGCGGTCTTCAATCCCAACTGGGATGCCCGGATAGCGGCCACATAGCCTCCGGGGCCGCTGCCGATAACGATTACGTCAAAATCCATAGTATGTCTGTTTTTTTATTTGCGAATGATATTCAGCGTGTCGGTGGCGATTACCTTTTCTTCGTCGGTGGTCACCACAGCCACCTTTACCTTGGAAGCGGGCGTGGATACAATAGCGTCTTCGCCGTGGATGCCGGCGTTTTTGGCGGTATCCATTTCGATGCCCATGAATTCCAAGCCTTGACAGGCGGCTTCGCGCATGGTTGCGTCGTTTTCACCGATGCCCCCCGTAAAGAGCACCAAATCCACGCCGCCCATCGCCGCCGCGTAGGCCCCGATATACTTCTTGCAACGATAGGCAAACATCTTCAGGGCCAGCGCCGCCTGTGCGTTGCCGTCCGCGGCGGCGGCACGCAGTTCGCGCATATCCGACGACACCTCCGAAATGCCCTGCAGACCGCATTGCTTGCTGAAATAGGCGTTGGCCTGTTCGGGCGTGAGATTCTCCTTTTCCATAATCGCCATGGCCGCCCCCAAATCGAGGTCGCCGGCACGGGTTCCCATCACGAGACCTTCCACGGGCGTGTAGCCCATGGTCGTGTCCATGCTCTTGCCGTTCACCACCGCCGCCAAAGACGCCCCGTTACCCAAATGGCAGGATGCTATTTTGCAGCGGTTTATGTCCAATCCCGCCAGTTCCGCGGCTTTCTTCACCACAAACTTATGGCTGGTGCCGTGGAAACCGTAGCGGCGCATGCGGTCGTTGCGGTAGAATTTGTAAGGCACGGCATACATATAGGCGTAGTCGGGCATGGTCTGGTGGAAGGAAGTGTCGAAGACAGCCACCTGCGGCACCTCGGGCAGAAGGTTCTGCATGGAGGTGATGCCCTTGATGTTGGCGGGGTTGTGGAGGGGAGCCAACGGAATGCAGGCGTCGAGTTGCTTCATCACCTCGGGCGTGATGAGGGTGCTGTCTTTGAAGATTTCGCCGCCGTGCACCACACGGTGTCCCACCGCGTTGATTTCGTTGAGGTTCTTGATAACGCCGCATTGAGGATGAATCAGGTATTCGAGCACCCAGTTGATGCCCACTTGGTGGTCGGGGCAGGGTTTGGAAACTTTATGCTTTTCTCCTCCGAAAGCCTGATGGGTGAGGTCGCTCTGTTCGAGACCTATTTTCTCCACCACGCCTTTCGCCATCACTTGGGCGTTGTTGTCCATATCTATCAATTGATATTTGATAGACGAACTTCCACAATTGAGAACCAAGATTTTCATATCGTTTGTGTTTTTAATTGCTGTGGTCGATGCGGTGCACTTTCTCCACGCCCTCCACACGGCTCACCCGCTCGATAGTGGCTTGCAGGTGGTCGGTATTGTTGATGTAGAGCATAATCGTGGCTTCGTATACTCCCTCGGCCGCCTTCATCGCAATGGAACGGATGTTGATCTGATGATCGCAGGCCACTTGATCCAAAATGTCCTTGGCCATGCCGGGACGGTCGAAACCGCTGATTTGTATGCCCGTAAGCAAGCCGATCTTTTCGTTTTTCTTCCATTTGGCCTTGACGATGCGGTTGCCGTAGCTCGACATCTGCTCAATGGCTTTGGGACAGTTGGTGCGGTGCACCTCGATGCCTTTGCCGGGAATGATGATGCCGATGACATCGTCGCCCGGAATGGGGTGACAGCAGTCGGGAATGATGTATTTCGGGTTCTTGATGTCCTTGCCGAGAAGCATGCTTTCGGGCTTGTTCTCCACCTGCGCCTGAATGGCGTCCTGCAGGCTCATCGACGGCTTCGCTTCCTTGTCCGACGAACCCGTGCGGAAAATCCTCGTCAGCCAGTTTTCGTGCTTTTCTTCATTTTTCTTGAACAGAGAGGCCACATCCTGTTCGGCGATTTTGTGCATGGCCGCCGAATAGAAAAGTTCCGATTTGTTCTTGAGCGAGAAGAACTCCTGCACCTTGCGGATATTCTCTTCCGAAAAAGGCAATGCGAGCGAGGAAAGCATCTGTTGGAGCGCTTCCTTGCCCTGGTCGTAGAATTTGGCGTGTTCTTCGCGGAGCCATTGCCGGATACGCGACTTCGCCCGCGAGGAAACCACAAAGTTCAACCACGTTTCCGAAGGTTTCTGCGTTTTGGAGCAGATGATTTCCACTTGGTCGCCGTTCTTAAGTTTTTCGTTGATAGGCACCAACTTATGGTTTATCTTGGCACCTATCACGCTGAACCCTATCTGGGAGTGGATGTGAAAGGCGAAGTCGAGCACGGTGGAACCTTCGGGCAACGACTTGACCTCTCCCGTGGGCGTGTAGACATAGATTTCCTTGCCGAAGAAGTTTTGGCGGAAATCGTTGACGAAGCTCAAGGAATTGTCGTCCACCGAGTGTTCCAACATCTCCTTGATTTTGTTGAGCCAAATGTCAAGACCCGATTCCCCCTCGGTGTTCAGCCCCTCGTTCTTATACCGCCAATGCGCCGCAAAACCGCGCTCGGCGATTTCGTCCATGCGTTTGGAGCGAATCTGTACCTCAATCCACCGCCCCGAGGAACTCATCACCGTTGTATGCAGGGCCTCGTAGCCGTTGGGTTTGGGAATGGCAATCCAGTCGCGCAGACGGTCGGGATTGGCGCGGTAGAGACTGTTGACGATCGAGTAGACCTTGTAGCAGTCGGCCTTTTCGTTTTCTATGGGCGAATCGAGCACCACACGGATGGCGAACAGGTCATAGACCTCCTCGAACGGCACACCCTTCTTCTTCATCTTGCCCCAGATGGAACAGATGGATTTGATTCTTCCCGAAATGGAGAATTTGAGGCATTCGTCTTCCAGCCGCTTGCGGATAGGGCCGATGAACGTGTTGATGAGTTTCTCCCGTTCGGCCTCGCCTTCCTTGATTTTTTCGGTGATATAGTTGTAGGCGTCGGGTTCGGTGTATTTGAGCGCCAAATCCTCCAACTCGCTCTTGATGGAATAAAGCCCGAGGCGGAGGGCAAGCGGCACATACAGGTTAATGGTTTCGGAAGCAATCTTGAGCTGCTTGTCGCGCGGCATGGAATCCAGGGTGCGCATATTGTGCAGGCGGTCGGCAAGCTTGATGAGTATCACGCGCACATCGTCGCTGAGCGAAAAGAGCAGTTTCTTGAAGTTTTCGGCTTGTATGGAAAAGGATTCGTTTTGGTCGAAGATGGCGTCTATCTTCGTCAGACCGTCCACGATACGGGCTACACTGGCACCGAAACGGCTTTCGATGTCGGAGAGGGTGTAGTCGGTGTCTTCCACCACGTCGTGCAGCAGGGCGCAGACCACGGCGGTTGGGCCTAATCCAATGTCCGACACCACGATATGGGCCACTTCCAAAGGATGATAGATATACGGCTCGCCCGATTTGCGACGGGTATGTTCGTGTGCGTTCACCGCAAGGGTAAAGGCCTTGTGTATCTCTTCGTGCTCGGCCTCGCTTATCTCGCGCCTGAATGCCTTGAAAATCATGCGGTATCTCCGCAAAATCTCCTTTTTTTCAAATTCTTCGTCAACTACGTACATAAGCACTCCTTTCCAAATCAAAAACTTCCAGATTAGAAAACTTTTTACCCTCCACATCCAGACGCACGGCGGTGATACGGCTGTGAAAACCCTTGCATCCCGCCGCTCCGGGATTGATATACAGGAAGCCGCGCTTGGTGTCGGGCATGATTTTCAGGATATGTGAATGCCCGGCGATAAACAAGTCGGGCTTTTCCTGTTCCAAAAGGGAGGAAATTCCGGGTGCATAACGCCCCGGGTAGCCGCCTATGTGGGTCATGAGAACCTTGCAGTTCTCTATGGAGAAGACGGCGGTTTGCGGGCAGGTGCGGCGCACCGCCCAATCGTCGATATTGCCGAAGACGGCGGTGATGGGCTTGAATGCGGAAAGCTCGTCCAAAAGCGGCAGCCCCCCGATGTCGCCCGCATGGCAAAGATGCGCGCAAGGCTCAAGGAAACGGCGTACCGGAAGAGGAAGTTCCCCGTGCGTGTCCGACAAAATCCCGATTTTCATGGCAAATTTATCGTAAACGGTCGGCGGCACGCACCAAAGCTTCGTCTTTGCGGATAAAGCGCATGGCAAGGTAGTTGAGCACCAACGAGAGGACGGGCAGCACAACGGGCCATTGCAGTTTGACGATTTTGTTGGCGATGTCTTTGTCGATTCCCGGCTCGATGCGTCCGGCTATCACGTCGGGCAGAAAGCACAACAGCACTAAAAACACAATGGTAAGGAAGAAGCTCGCCGAGCAAAGCTTGAGTTGACGGGGACGTTTCTTGTATGAAAAGAGCGCCACCAGCAAAAGGGTAATCGCGGCGATGAGCAAAAGGGAGAAAAGCAAAAACCAATACTTCTGCACCACGGCGTTGTAGAGGCTCTCGGGAGGAAATCCCGTCACATACATCGGCAGGGCGGTGTTGCGCACATTGAATTCCACAACGGGAAACATGAAGATGACCGACAGACAGAGTGCGGCCAGAAAAAGAAAGGCGGATTGGATGCGTTGAATCATATTCGTCCGGGTATTGATACGTTAAATCTGCATAAATGCAGACGCGTAAAGGTACAAAAAATTAGACAAGACGGAGGGAGGAAATCACATCCGCCCCGACAAGACGGTTTACCTCGCCTTTAAGGTTTTCGAGGTGAAAGGAAAGATTCTGCCGTGCGGCCGCGCTGTCGGTCTGCAGATAGCAGACGCCCCTGCGGGCGGGATTCTTGTCGAAACGCACCGAAAGCACATGTGCCCGGGTGGGAGCGTCCAACAAATCGAGCAGAATTTGGCGGGCTTTCTCTTCGTCCAGGCGGTCTTCCCAGCCGTATTGTCGGGCAAGGGCCTGCAGCACATCGGCTACGTTCTCGGTGGCGGGACGTTTCATTTCACCTCCTTTATCCGCGAGTTTTCCACTTTAAAGACCCGTGTTTCGGCCGAATCCTTACCGAAAAGGTCAAGCACCCTTTCGGGGTGGGTGTCGCTCAGAAAGACCTGACCGAAATGTTCTTCCCCCACGATGTTCATCAGGCGGCGCACCCTTTCCAAATCCAATTTGTCGAAGATATCGTCTAAAAGCAGAATGGGATAGCGCTTCTTGACTTGCGCAGTATATTGCAGTTGCGAGAGCCTCAGCGCCAGCAGAAAGGATTTCTGTTGGCCCTGCGAGCCGCATTTCTTGATGGAATGTCCGTCTAAAAGCAGGTCGATGTCGTCTTTGTGCACGCCCACGGTGGTGAATTGCAGGATGCGGTCTTTGGGCAAGGCCTGACGCAGAAGGTCGGCGAAACTGCAATCGTTCAGCTGGGAGTGATATTCCAAATCGGCCTGTTCGCCGCTTCCGGCAATCAGATGGTAGTAGTTGCGGAAAACGGGAATGAAATCGGCCACAAACCGTTTCCTTTCCTCGTAAATCGGTTCGCCGTGCTGTTGCATCTGCAAGTCGAACACTTCCAAAAGAGAGGGATCGGGATTTTCTTCCTTGAGCAGGCGGTTGCGTTGCTCCACCGCTTTGGTGTAGGCCAAGAGATGCTCTAAATAGGGACGGTTGAACTGCGAAATCACATTGTCTAAAAACTTACGCCGCAATTCACTACCCCCGTAAATCAATTCCTGATCTTGAGGGCTTACCATGATGAGGGGAATGCGGCCTATGTGCTCGGACATGCGCGGGCATTCCTTTTGGTTGAACTTGAGGGTTTTGCGTTGGCCTTTCCGTTGAATCACGCTCACCTGCGCATCGTTTTCGTCGAGGGTGTAGCGTCCGTTGATGGAGAAAAACTCCTCGCCGTGGCGGATATTGTCGCGGTCGGCCACCGCGAAGTAACTTTTGGAGACCGAGAGATAGTGCACGGCGTCCAAAAGATTGGTCTTGCCGCTGCCGTTGTTGCCCACGATACAGTTGACGCGGGGGCAGAAATCAATTTCCGCCTCTTCGTAACTCTTAAAGTTTTTCAGATAGAGATTGTTCAACTGCATGGTGTGATGTTTAAAAATTCCTTATGCGGGCGGCAGCCTCTTCCATGAGCCACATGGGGGTGGAAGTGGCCCCGCAGATGCCCACCGAAGCGAATCGGAAACCTCCTCCGTCGTTCACGAAATCGGCGGCGTCCAGCTCCGAAGCCCGGCTGATGAAGAATGTATGGGGGTTGTTTTCTTGGCAGATACCGTAGAGATATTTGCCGTTGGAACTCTGCCGCCCGCTCACGAACACCACGGCTTCGTGCCTGCGGGCGAAATCCCGCAGTCTTTCCGCCCGCAGACTCATGCTCTTGCAGATGCTGTCCACAGCCGTGAACGGCACATGGTGGAGGGCGCACTGTGCGGCGGCATAGTCGCTTATCTGGCGGTAGTTTTCGGCGTTCATGGTGGTTTGGGCGTAGAGCAGGGTGGGGCGTGAGAAATCTATCTTTTCCAAGTCCTGCAGCGAGCCGACCACGTGGGCCTGATTGCCGGTCTGCCCGTTCAGTCCGATAACCTCGGCGTGTCCGGCCTTTCCGTAAATCAACACCTGCCCGCCGATTTGCCGCATCTGCTCGAACCCGGCTTTGATGCGTTGTTGCAGACGGAGCACGATAGGACAGGTGGCGTCCACCAGCTCGATATGGTTTTCCTTGGCCTTGCGGTAGGTTTCGGGCGGCTCGCCGTGGGCGCGTATCAACACTTGCGAACCTTGGGGAAGACGGTCGAACTGTTCGTTGTCGATAACCTTCAGCCCCGCTTCGGCCAAGCGCTCCACCTCCTCGTTGTTGTGCACGATTTCGCCCAGACAATAAAGCGGCGCCTTGTCGGGCTGCTCCTTCAAGGCGGCAAGCCGACGCTGGGCTTCTTCGATGGCTCCGGTAACGCCGAAGCAGAATCCCGAATTACGGTCGATGGTTAC
>CAMWQD010000019.1 GCA_947176325.1 uncultured Bacteroidales bacterium
GTGCAGGAACCCAGCGGAATCATGGCGCGGTTGAGCGAAAGGTCTTTTTCTTCGAGCTTCTTGATGTAGCGCATCATTTCCGTTTCGCTGTGGTAGGTATTGAATACCGGATCCTGCAGGAAAGGCTTGGTGCGGAGCAGGGAAGCGGGAATGTCCTCCAAGGCCTCGTGTCTGCAATGGCCGTGGCAGCAACCGCCGCCTCCGCAGGTGCTCTTCTGTCCCGTCAATTCGGCGAACAAGCCCACGAGGTCTTGCAGATCGCTGTGGCTTACCGTTTCGTCGAGACTGACGGTGAAGTGCTTGTCGTCGATATAGTTGAAGTTGATGCCGAGCGCAAGGGCCGCTTCGCGGACTTTCTCGGTCGATACGGGGCTTTCGAAATGCAGCGTGTCGAAAAATACGGTGTTGAGCTGCTTGAAGCCGAATTCACCCGCGCGCTTGGCCAGGCGTTTGGCCATGGAGTGAATGTCGCAGGCGATTTCGAGAATGCCGTCGTGTCCGTGATATACGGCATACATACCGCTCATCACCGCCATCAACGCCTGCGCGGTGCAGATGTTGGAGGTGGCTTTGTCGCGTTTGATGTGCTGTTCGCGGGTCTGCAGGGCAAGACGCAGGGCGCGGTGGCCTTGGGCGTCTACCGTTACGCCGATGATACGGCCGGGAATGGAGCGTTTGAACGTATCGGTGCAGGCAAAGAAACCCGCCGAGGGGCCGCCGAAGCCCAAGGGCAGACCGAAACGCTGGCTGTTGCCGAAAACGCAGTCGGCACCGTCCTCGCCCGGAGCGCGCAACACGGCCAAGGCCATCAGGTCGGAGGCTACGGCCACCATGGCGCCGGCAGCGTGGCAGGCGTCGATAAAGCCCTTCAGTTCGTGTACCTGACCGTTACGGTCTATCTGTTGCACGATGGCGCCGAAAACCTTTTCACCAAATTTATAGTCTTCCATTCTGCCGGTTTCGATTTCGATGCCGAGCAAATGGGCGCGGGTCTGCAACACGCTCAGGGTCTGCGGGAAAATCCTTTCGTCCACAAAGCATACGTTGGCGTTGGCCTTTACCTTGTCGCGGTTGCGGCTATGGAAAAACATAATCATCGCCTCGGCTGCGGCGGTGCCTTCGTCAAGAAGCGAAGCGTTCACCAACGGCAGCGCCGTCATATCCGCCACCATGGTCTGATAGTTGAGCAACGCTTCCAAACGGCCTTGCGAAATTTCGGCCTGGTAGGGCGTGTAGGACGTATACCAACCCGGATTTTCGAGAATGTTGCGGGTGATGACCGCGGGCGTGATGGTGCCGTAGTAGCCCATGCCGATATACGAGCGGAAAATTTGGTTTTGGGCGGCTAAGGCGTGCAGATGATTGAGGTATTCGTATTCGGTCATGGGCATAGGCAGATCCATGGGCTGCGTAAGCCGGATGGCCGAAGGCACGGTCTTGTCGATGAGTTCATCGAGGCTCTTTACCCCGATAACCGACAGCATTTTCTGTGTCTGTTCGGCATTGGGCCCGTTGTGACGGCGGGCGAAATTGTTTGTTATCATATCTCTGTATCTTTTGTTTGCTTCGTGCAAAGTTAATAATTTTGAGAGAGAGGCATAACTACCGGATCCTGCTCCCGTGTTTTTTCCAATATAGGATGAGGAAGAATCCGAAAATCATGCCGCCCACGTGGGCAAAATGCGCCACGCCGTCGGCGGTTCCCCCAATCCCTGCAAAGAGCTCTATCACACCGTAAATCAATACAAACCACTTGGCTTTGATAGGAATGAGGAAATAGAGGAAGATGAGCGTGTTGGGAAAGCACATGCCGAATGCCAGCAAGATGCCGAACACGGCTCCCGAGGCTCCCACGGTGACGATTTGGTTTATATAGTGGCTCATGGCTTCGGGCGCGTAGGTCATCGACATGGAATGAATCTCCCACGCCAGCACCCCTGTCTGACACAGTGCCGCGCCTATGCCCGTGATGAGGTAGTAGGCCAAAAACCGCTTCCCTCCCCAATAATTCTCCAACGCATAACCGAACATCCACAGGGCGAACATATTGAAGAAAAGGTGAGAGAAATTGCCGTGCATGAACATATAGGTGATGAACTGCCAGAAATGGAAGTCGGTGGCCGTAACGTAGTGCAGCCCCAGCCAACGCGTGAGGTCTATGCCCCGCCACGCGAGCGTGAGGTCGGCCAGATAGAAAAGTATGTTGATGATGAGCAGGTTCTTTACCACCGGAGGCAGGAAACTGAATCCCCGCGGACTGTAGGAACTGTCGTAGTTGTCGTTATACATGATGAGGAGGATTTAACGTTTTGAAAACATATCGGAAAGCGCTTTTTCGGAAAGAATCCACAGCGTTTTCCTTCCCGAAGGCGAAATCTCGGACTGCGCCTCCGAAAACAAGCGGTTCACGATATAGAACATCTCTTCTTGGCTCAAGGTGGTGCCCGCTTTCACAGACATCTGTCTGGCCATGGCCAAGGCCAAGTTTTCTTCCATGCCGGACGAGGTTTTCATCAGGCTGGCGGCATAGTCGTCCAACAGGTTTTCCAAGATTTCCTGCACACGGCCTTCCTGAATGCCGGCGGGGAAAGCGTTGAGGATAAACGAATTCGCGCCTACCCATTCCACCGCCCAACCCAAGGTGTTGAGTTTTTCACGCACATCGTTCAGAATTTGGGCGTGAGAGGAAGAAAGTTCCACGGTTTGCGGAAAGAGCGTGTTTTGCGACGGCACGTTGTCGTTCTGCGGCCTCGCATAGTCGTTGTAGATGATTCTTTCGGAGGCGGCCTCCTGGTCTATGAACGCCAGCCCCGATTTGAGAGGCGTGACGATATAGCGGTCGAAAATCTGAAAGATGCGCGCCGTGTCGGAGGTCTTCGCTTCGGTGCCGCCAGGGTGGACGCCTTCGTTGCGGGTGCCGCCGTTGCGGGTGTCGGCCACCACTTCTTCCATGCAGTCCAAGAGCAGTTGTTTGGCGGGTTCGTCGGAAGTGTCCTGAAAGGCGGGATTTTCGTGCATGCGTGCGAAACTCTCGCCGTAGGCGGCGCGGTAATCGTGGGGGGCGGCGGGGCTGGCGTGGAAAGGATTGTAGCCCGGTTGCAGCTTCACCGACGGAGCCTGCGGAATATAACCCTGCGGTTTGTATTGATAGGGAAGCGCTTGCTCGCTTCCGAAATCGAGGGTGTCGCGTATCTGACTCACCCCCAAGGCGTGTTTGCAGGCCGAAAGCAAAAGACCGTAGAGCAGATGCTCGTCCTTGAAACGGATTTCGGTCTTGGTGGGGTGAATGTTCACGTCAATCGAGTGGGGGTCTACCGAGAGATGCAGGAAAAACACGGGGTTTTTCCCTTCGGGCAGCAAGTCCTGATAGGCTTTTTCCACCGCGTTGGCAAGGTAGGGGTGTTTCACAAAACGGCGGTTGACGAACAGAAACTGTTTGCCCCGTCCCTTTACGGCATAGTCGGGACTGCACAGATAGCCCGTCACCTCCACATCGGGTATCTTCTCGGCCACTTTTATCAAACGGCTGTCGAAACTCTTTCCCATCAACGCCACGATGCGTTTCTTGAAATTTCCCGCTTCCAAGAAATAAATCTTGCGCCCGTTGCGGTATAGTTCAAAACGGATGTTCGGATGCACCAACGCCACGCGGTTGAATTCCTCCTCCACATAGCGGTATTCCACATCGTCGCTTTTGAGGAACTGGCGGCGGGCCGGGGTGTTGAAGTAGATATTCTTCACCTTGATGCTTGTGCCCGGCGCACAGGCGCAGGGTTGTTCCTGAAGAATCTTGCCCCCTTCTATCACGATAAGCGTTCCCGTCTCGTCTTCTTGCGGGCGGGTCTGCAATTCCACCTGCGCCACGGCGGCAATCGAGGCCAAGGCTTCGCCTCTAAATCCCATGGTCTGCAAAGACAGCAGGTCGTCGGCGGTGGTGAGTTTGGAGGTGGCGTGGGGAAGAAAGCATTTGCGCGCGTCTTCGGGTTTCATGCCGCAACCGTTGTCCACCACCTGCACAAGCGTTTTCCCTGCATCTTCGATATGCAGTTCTATTTTGTCCGCCCCCGCGTCCACGGCGTTTTCCAACAGCTCCTTGACAGCCGAGGCGGGGCGGTTCACCACTTCGCCGGCGGCAATCTGGTTGGCCACGAAATCGGGGAGTATGTTGATGATGCTTGTGTTCATTAGTTCAATATCCAAACGAGCAACACCACCAGCACGCACAGGAAGATGATGAGTTTGCGGGTGGTCAGAAGCCCTTTGGGTTGTTCCTTGCGTTGGAACGCTTCGCTGATGCGGGCTTTGGCTTCGGCCAAACGTTCTTCTTCGGGCGTTTTGGGGTCGTATTTCTTCTTGAGTTGCTCCATGCGTTCCTTTTCGGGATCGTAGTAGCGGTTTCCTATGTTAAACTCGCGCCGTTTGGGCGTAGGAAAGAAGTTCGGCAGAAAATTCCCCATAGCGATAGCGTTTCAAGTTTATTTACGTTTTCTACAAAGATACGAATTATGCCGGGACGGAGCGCAACGCTTCTTGCAACACATTGTCGTAGAGGTCTTCCAGCGTCCAGCCCATGTGGCGTATCTGCTTGGGCACGATGCTCTCGGGCGACTGTCCGGGCGTGGTGTTCACTTCCAAGAAATAAGGTTCCTGCGTACTTTCCTCCACAATAAAGTCGCAACGTACCACACCCTTGCAATTCAGGATTTTGTAGGCCTTTCCCGCAATATCCTCCATTTGCAGACGCAGGTTGTCGCTTACGGGCGCGGGCACAATCTCCTTGCTCTTACCCAAATACTTGGCCTCGTAGTCGAAAAAGTCGTTCTCGGGCACGATAGCCGCCAGCGGAAAGACAATCACTTCTCCTTTCAACCGCATCAAACCGCAGGAATATTCCTTGCCCTGCACAAAGCGTTCCACCAACACTTCCTTGGCGTCGGCGAAGGTTTTTTCTATGGCATCGTGCAGGTCTTCGGCCTTCATCACCTTGCTCACGCCGAAACTCGAACCGTCGCAGGCGGGTTTCACGAAACACGGAAAACCGAGTTCCTTGCCTATGGCCTCCGCATCGTATTTCTCGTTCTTCACCAAGTGCACCGATTTGGCCACGCGGATTCCGTGGTAGCCCAAGGTGGCGTTGCAGAAAGCCTTGTTGAAGGTGAGGGCCGAGGTGCAGGCGTCGCAGGTGGTGTAGGGGATATGAAGCATATCGAAATAGCCCTGCAGAAGACCGTTTTCACCGGGCGTTCCGTGTATGTTGATGTACGCTACGTCGAAAACAACGCCCGGAAGGGTGAAGTTGTTCTTATCCACGTCCTGCGTGCTTCCGTCGGGGGCGAGATAGTACCAGCGATGCAGCTCCACCACGATTTTAAACACACGGTACCTGTCGGCGGGAATATGCTTCTCGATGGATTCGGCACCCATTATCGAGATTTCTTTTTCTTTGGAATAACCGCCGCACACCAAGGCGACATTGATTTTATTTTTCATGACACATCATTTTTCAAAAATCCTTATCCGTAAATATGCACGCTCAAGCCTCGGGCGGCATTGAGATAATTAACGCCATACCAGCAAATCTGCAAGCATACGAAGCCTGCAATTTGCAAGCAGAGCGGAAATTTCGCCGACAGGGTGGGGAGGTCGGTTTTCGAGGCTTCCCGCAGGCCGATGTAGAGGGCATAGCAGAGCAGGGTGACGAGCGCCCAGGTCTCTTTCGGATCCCATGTCCAGAAATAGCCCCATGCCTGTTTCGCCCACAAGGCGCCCAAACATATTCCCGTCAGCAGGAAACCGGTTCCGATATGGGTGAGACGGTCTATGTTCCGCATCAGTTCGCCGCGTTTGGTGCGGTTGCGGGTAAAGAGGGCGCGGAGGGAGAACAGAAAGCCTATGCCGAGCAGGGCGTAGGCGAAAATGTAGCTGATGACGTGAGGGCTGAACCATACGCTTTGCAGAATGGGCATGAGGTTCTGCATGTGGATGTCGGGACGCAGCGCGTTCATGGCCATGAATACGCCCGCAAGGAGCGTGGTGAGCGTAGGGAGCCAGCGGTAGGGGAGGGAAGCGTAGGAAATCATGCCCGCCAAGAGCAGGAAAAAGACATACCACAGGCGGGTTTCGCCCAAGGTGGCGAAGGGAGGACGTTTCACATCGAGCCAAAAGAGGAGGATGAAAACGGCAAAGATTCCCACGCCTATGGCGGAGAACGTCAGCACGCTTTTCTTGGGCTTGCGCAGCCACGCCAAAACCGAGGCGAGGAGGGAAAAGCCCGCCGACAGAATCGCGAAAAGGGTAAAGTATTTCCACATCATGGCTGCTCGGTTTTAGGTTGCGGTGCGGTTTTGCGGCGGCGGAGCGAATTTTGCAGGATATGCCCCGCCAAACCGATAAAAATCAAGGCGAAGCCGGTATGCGTAACAGGCTCCATAGGGTCTTTCACCAATTCAAAACTTACATAGGGATCCCAAAATCCGTAGTCTTCCTTGTAGGATTTGAGATAGATGCGGTAACGGCCCACGCGCAGGGGGCGGTTCGCACCGACGGAATCTATGCGGGACTGACCCTCCAACCGCCCCCTCCCTTCATCGAGGGAATAAACCTGCAGGGTGGCGTTGTAGCGCTTCACCTGCGGCTTGGCCATGCAGAGGGCCTGGTTGGTGTCCACGCGCACAAAGAGAGGAATCTGTATCTTGCCGCCTGCACAAATCCATTCGCGGCGCAGGCTGCCGTCGGGGGCGGTGATTTCCGCCTCCACCGCCGGGGCATTGCCTTGTATCGGAGAGGGCACGCAGAAATAGCCGCCGAGAGAGTCTTCCTCAATGGCACTCAGAGGCAGGTATTCCAACACGCGCACTTTATATCCCATGAGGGTCTGCTCTTGGGCATCGGCCTTGCCCGCCCGATATTTCGCAAGCCGGTCTACATTCACATCCATCGCTTGCGGATGACGTTCGGGAAGCGGGAGCCCCGTGCGGGTATCCACCATAAAGAGGGTGGGTTCGTGATAGTCGATGCGGAAATCCATGAGTTGCAGGGCAAAGGGAAGTTCCTTAATGCCGCCGCGTCCGTCGGGAGATTCCACTTGCCAGCGTGCAAAGCCTTTCCACAGCGTCATGTTGTAGCGTTCCAGACAGGCGCTTCCCGTCAACAACGAAAAAACGGTGAGCCAAATTCCTGCATAGATGAGGTTGGAAAAACAGCGGGTGCGGTGAATGAATCTGTGCACGCAGAACATACCGCCGCAAACGAGCGCCAGCAGAATCACGCTCAGCATAAAGGCCGAGTCTTTGAACGAGCGCATGCCGATGCGAAAGAGGAAATCTTCGCGGAAAGGCACTTCTTCCTGGCGGATGAGGCCTTGCACGAGGCAGGCCAACAACACCACGAACAGGCACAGGCAGAGCCCGAAAGGACTGTAAAACCGTTTCAGGAACGAGGTTCGGGGGCTTGTCATAAATTGCCTTGTTGTTTGCGGTATTCTTCGAAAAGGCGGGCGACATATTTGCCGAACACATCGAATTCGATGTTCACCACCGTGCCTTCCTTAATGTTGTGGAAGTTGGTTTCGGCAAAGGTGTAGGGGATGATGGCCACCGAGAACTTGCCCGGCGCGGAATCCACCACGGTGAGGCTTACGCCGTTTACGCAGATGGAGCCTTTCTCTACGGTGAAGTGTTCGCGGTTGGTGTTCTCGAAGCGGAAAAAGAATTTCCAGCTGCCGTCCAACGTCTCCACTTTCTCGCAGACTGCGGTCTGATCCACATGGCCTTGCACCACGTGGCCGTCGAAACGCCCGTCCATGCGCATGGAACGCTCTATGTTCACCTCGGTGCCCACTTCCCAATCCTTGAGGTTGGTGCGGCGCATGGTTTCGTCCATGGCCGTTACGGTATAGCGGTTGGCGGCTTTGTCGAGTTTCACCACCGTAAGGCATACTCCGTTGTGGGCCATGCTTTGGTCTATTTTCAGTTCTTGTGCGATAGGGGTTTCGAGGGTGAAGTGATAGTTGCTTCCTTCCCGGTCGATTTGCTTCACCACCGCCATTTTTTCAACAATTCCTGTAAACATCGTATTTGCTTTTTATATTAATATAAACAAGCCTCTTTCACCGAGCGGGCGAAAATCTCCATGGCCGTGTCGATTTCGCTGTCGGTAATGGTGAGGGGAGGCGTGAGGGCGAGGGCGGTGTGGTTGAACAACAGCCAAAAACTGATGAGGCCGTTGGCCATGCAGCGCTCCTGCACCCGCGCCGTTGTTTTCTCGTCTTCGAAGTGGGCGGCCAGGAACAAGCCTTTTCCGCTCACTTTCTTCACGGCTTCGATTTTTTCCAAATGCCGGCGGATACGCTGTCCCTTTTCCTCCACCTTCGGCAGAATATCGTTGCCGAGGATAAGGTTTAAGGATGCCAAAGCCGCCGCGCAACTCAACGGATGCCCGCCGAAAGTGGAGGCATGCCCCATGAGCGGGTGCTCCACGTTGAGCAGGTCCATAAGTTTCTCGCTCGCCACAAACGCACCGATAGGCATACCGCCGCCCATACCCTTGGCGATGCAGAGAATATCGGGCACCACGCCGTAGTGCTCGAAGGCGAAAAGTTTTCCCGTGCGCCCGAAACCGCTCTGAATTTCGTCGAAAATCAGCAACGCTCCCGTTTCCGTGCAACGCTCGCGCAACTTCTTCATCCACACTTCATCGGCCTCCACCATACCGCCCCCCGACTGCACCACTTCGGCAATCACGCAACACGTCTTCTCGCTAATTTGTTCCAAATCAGGCAAACTGTTGAAATGGGCGAGCCTATGATGCGGCAGTAACGGGTCGAACCTATGTCGGATAGGCTCGTTCCCCAACGCGCTTATCGCCCCCACCGTGCTGCCGTGATACGAATTTGCGAACGAAACGATTTCCCCGCGCCCGTTTTGCAGACGCGCCAGCTTAATGGCCCCGTCGATAGCCTCCGAACCCGAATTGAGCAGAAAGATTTTTTGCAGTTGGGGCGGCAGATTTTCGCACAACCTCTGCGCGAAATCTATTTGCGGCTGTTGGATGAACTCGCCGTAGACCATGATATGCAGATATTTCTGCATTTGATTTTCTATCGCCTGCAAGACCACCGGATGGCGGTGCCCCACATTGTTCACGCAGATGCTCGAGATAAAGTCGATGTATTTCTTGCCCGCCTTGTCCCACACGTAAACACCCTCGCCTTTCTCCACGTCGAGACTGAACGGCTCGAAATCCGAAGCCTGCGCGATATAGCGTTTGAATAAATGTCGGTTTTGTGTCGTTTCCATACGCGCAAATTTAACTTTTTCCCGAAATTTTTTGCGTACCTTTGCCGATATAGTTTTGTGTTCATTAAAGAAAAAAATCATGAAAGAAACTGCACCTTATGCCGTAGCATCCTTGGTTTTGGGGATTTGCTCGTTGCTGTTCGCCTGTGTTTTCGCAGGTTTCGTCTGCGCCATCATCGGTTTGGTTCTGGCCAACAAAGGGCTCAGATACTATAGGGAACAACCCGACCTTTACTGTGGTTCCGGCATGTTGAAAGCGGGTAAGGTCACCTCGATTCTCGGTATCATTTTCGGCGCGTTCTGGATTTTTTGGGTGGTGGTTGTCGTTCTGCTCTTCAGTGCGGGCATCTTTTCGCTTCCCTTTTTGTTCATGTAGGCGCCATGATAGGATTGATATTGGGCGTGGCGGCGGCCTATCTGATAGGCAGCTTCTCGTCGGCGGTGTGGATAGGGCGCTGGTTTTTCGGCAAGGATGTGCGCGAATACGGCAGTCATAACGCCGGCACCACCAATACGATACGTGTCTTGGGCACCGCCCCCGGCATAGCGGTGCTGTTGCTCGACGCCCTCAAGGGCTGGCTGGCGGTGAGGCTCGATTTCCTGTTTCTCACCCCCGCCACGCAAGAATACAAGGTCTATTTCGATGTGGCTTTGGCGGCGGCCGCCGTGTTGGGGCATGTTTTTCCGCTCTATACAGGTTTCAAAGGCGGCAAAGGCGTGGCCACGCTCATGGGTGTGGTGCTGGCGCTCTTTCCCGAAGCCTATTTGTTTGCCGTAACGGTGTTTGCCGTTGTCTTTATCGCCACACGCTATGTGTCGTTGGCATCCATTACGGCGGCGGTGAGTTTCCCCTTCCTCGAGATTTTTGTCTGCGGACAGACCGAACCCATATTGCGGGTTTTCTCCATTTTCATCGCCGTGTTCATCATCATCACCCACCGCAAGAACATAGGCCGTTTGTTCAAAGGCGAAGAATCGAAATTGAGTTTCAAAAAAAATAGGAAATCTTCGGAAAAATGAACGAGAACCTTTTGGCCAATCAAGAACCTGCGCAGAACGAGCGCGAGGGCATAGACCGTCTGTTGCGTATCCTGCGCCTGCTCCGCAAGGAATGTCCGTGGGACAAGAAGCAGACTTTCGACAGCCTGCGAACCCTTACGGTGGAGGAGGTTTTTGAGCTTTCGGACGCAATAGTGAAGAAAGATTACGAGGATGTGAAGAAAGAAGTGGGCGATGTGCTGCTGCACCTTGCCTTCTATTCCGAACTCGGGCGCGAACAGGGTAAGTTCAATTTCACGGATGTGTGCAACTCTCTGTGCGAGAAACTTATTCGTCGTCACCCGCATATCTTTGCCGACGTGGAGGTGAAGAACGAAAACGATGTCAAGGAGAATTGGGAAGCGATAAAACTCAAGGAGGGCAAGAAACATTCCGTGCTTTCGGGGGTGCCTTCTTCGCTGCCGGCCATGATAAAGGCCTATCGGATTCAAGACAAGGCGCGGGGCGTGGGCTTCGACTGGGAAAACGGCGAGCAGGTGTGGGACAAGGTAGGCGAGGAATTGGGTGAGTTGCGGGAAGAGGTGAAGAACGGGAAGCAGGAAAAGATATTGGACGAGTTGGGGGATGTCTTCTTCGCGCTCATCAACTACGCCCGTTTTATCGGCATCAATCCCGAAGATGCGCTGGAACACACCAACCGCAAGTTTATCCGCCGCTTCACCTATCTGGAAGAACAGACCATACAGAAAGGCAAATCCCTGCACGATATGAGCCT
>CAMWQD010000020.1 GCA_947176325.1 uncultured Bacteroidales bacterium
CCGGTTGGGGGGGGGGTCAAATGCTGTTAGAGTTGAGCCGGCACGAGCGTGTCTGCGGCCTGCGGGTAGCGGGCGTCTTGGCTGGAGAGAAGCACGGTTTCCGTAAAGGGAGGGCGGGTGCGGAGCATCAAGGGGTATTCCGTCCATTCCTTGCTCACCATTACCGAAAAGTCGTGATTGTTCTGCCGTTGTATTTCTTCGAAATCGCCCACGGTGTTGGCCTTGATGTTCTCGTTAAACCACTCGGTCACCGTTTCTTTCGCATTGAGGAAGCTTTCCTTGAGCGCCCCGGCCTTTTCCTTCGCCTGCTCTTTCAAGGCTTTCCCTTGGTCTATGATTTCGTCTTTGAGATCAATGGCGGCGTCTTTGATTTGCTCCTTGACGGCATCGCCTTTGTCTTTCAGGTCTTGTTTCTTTTCTTCCCGTTGGGCTTTGCGGATGCTGTCTTCCACGGGCGTCTGCATGGATGCATGGGCGCCGGCGGGGATACCTGCGGCGAGCAGGGTGGAGAATAGGAGGGTGAGGATTCTTTTCATAATGTGCGAAGATAGGGAAAAAGTGTAAATTTGGGCGTAAATATGGGTGCGATGAAGCGCAGAATTTTTAAAATCCTAACAGGCGTGGCAGTGGTGGCGGGGCTTTTGTTGCTTTCGGGTTGCGGCAACCAACGCAATCTGTGTCCGGCCTACGACAGACCGTACAAGGTGGAGCCTCTGCCGTATTGAGTCTATGTTTCAGCTTGATTGGAAATATTTTCGGCATATCCTGCGGGTGCTTGCCGTCTTGCTCACCGTTGTGTGGGGCGGGCGGGTTTGCGCCCAAGTGCAGGTGTATGAAGATTATGTACCCGAAAAGCAGGTGCTTTACATGAAGCATCGGTTTTTCTACGCGCAAATCCATACGGGGGGCGGAACCCTCGGTTACGAGCAAGGGCAATTGAACCGCAAGTTCAGCTATTCGGGCTGGAATGTGGAGCTCGCCACGCAGATAAACCCCAAAACCAAGGCGGTGAACTGGTATCGTGCGGGGCGTTCATACAAATATGGCATGCTCAACAGCTTCATGATACTGCGGGGCGGTTACGGCGGTCTGTGGGTGCTGAACGACAAGCCCTATTGGGGCGGGGTGCAGGTGTCTTTGTCGTATCGGGGCGGATTTTCGTTGGGGCTTGCCTTTCCGCAATGGGTGTATGTGATATACGACGGAGAGGGGCAGGATATACGGTTGGAGAAGATGTCCGCCGACAATCCGCGTCATAAGGATGTGGCCTATATCGTGGCGCGAGGGCCCATCATGAAAGGTTTTTCGGGCTTGCGCCCTTACCCCGGAGCCTATGCGAAGGTGGGCTTGGATTTTGAGTTCGGCAAGGTGGAGGAACGTAGCCACACGCTGGGTTTCGGTATGCTCTACGATTGCTATTTCACACGCATTCCGTTGATGATGGAGAGGCGGAATCCCTTCGGCTTCTTCAATTTCTATATCGAGTATAAATTCGGTATGCGCTACGGGATACGGTAGGAATTCAATAAACGATAAATGTTGGAAAATATGTCGGAAGCGACTTTGGCAAACGGTGTGAAACCTCGGATAGAAGCCTCGTGGCTGGAGGTGCTCGCCCACGAATTCGAAAGCCCTTATTTTGCCGAACTGAAGGCCTTTTTGGTGGAGGAAAAGAGACATTATGCCGTTTATCCGCCGGGGAACCTCATTTTCAACGCTTTCAATTCCACTCCATTCGATAAGGTGAAGGTGGTGTTGATAGGGCAGGATCCCTATCATGAACCCGGGCAGGCCGAGGGACTTTGTTTCTCCGTGCCCGACGGCTGTCCGTTTCCACCCTCTTTGGTCAATATCCTCAAGGAATTGGAAAGCGATTTGGGATTTCCCTTCCCCTCGAGCGGTCATTTGGGAAAATGGGCGGAACAAGGCGTGTTCATGCTCAACGCCACGCTCACCGTGCGTGCACATCAAGCCGGTTCCCACCAGCGGAGAGGCTGGGAAACCTTTACCGATGCCGTCATCCGTACCCTTTCCGAAAAGAAAACCGGCCTGGTGTTTTTATTGTGGGGCAGTTACGCCCAGGCCAAATCGGCATTGATAGACACCGGCAAACATCATATCCTCAAGGCTGTGCACCCGTCGCCTCTCTCCGCCTACCGAGGCTTTTTCGGTTGCAGGGCCTTTTCGAGAACCAACGAAATCCTCCTCGGGCAAGGGCTTGCCCCCATCGATTGGCGGCTCTGAAAGGGCACCGCTTTCAACAAGGTTTTGTTTATTACTTGCCGAAGGGGCAGGGCGGGCGTCGCAACAAAAGCGATACTTTCGCAAATAAGAAACAAAAAACGATATGTTGTTACAAATCACACCGGCCATCGACACGATGGTCTCTTTGCCCGAAACGGGAATGGCTTTGGCGCAGACCCAGGAAAAAATCCCCATTCTCGAGCTGGCCATGAAAGGCGGCTGGATTATGATTCCCATCCTCGTTCTGCTTTTCGTGAGCATTTACGTGTTTGTGGAAAGGCTCATCGTCATCAACAAGGCTTCGAGAAACGAAAACGGATTGGTGGATTCGGTGCGCGACTACGTGTTGGGCAACCGTTTGGATTCCGCCAAAACGCTTTGCCACAATACCAATACTCCCACCGCCCGCATTATGGAGAAGGGCATCGACCGTATCGGCAAGCCCGTTGAAAACATCAAGTCGGCCATGGAAGACGCCGGCAACCTCGAGGTGGCGCGTCTGGAAAAGAACATCGGCTGGCTTTCCACCACGGCCGGGGCGGCTCCCATGATAGGTTTTCTGGGCACGGTGACGGGTATGGTGCGCGTTTTCTTCGATATGGCTTCCCGCGGCAGCAATATAGAAGTGGATACCTTGGCTCACGGTATGTATCAGGCCATGGTGACCACCGTGGCGGGTCTTTTGGTAGGCATCATCGCCTATATCTGCTACAATTTCATCGTGGCGCGCATCGGCAGGGCGACCCATGTTTTCGAACGTCGCTCGTCCGAGTTCATGGACTTGTTGAACGAACCTGTAAAGTAGCGGGAGTATGGCATTGAAATCGCGCTATAAGCAGGATTTGAATTTCAGTTCGGCCTCCATGTCCGATCTGGTGTTCCTGTTGCTTATCTTCTTCATCCTGCTCTCGACCATGGTGAGCCCCAACGCTATCAAGCTGCTTTTGCCCAACAGCAACAGCCGCACGATGGCCAAGCAGAACTACACCGTGTATATCAACGACCAGTATCAGTATTTTGTGGAACAGACCTATGTGGAGGGTGCGGATTTGGAAGCCGAAATCCATGCCCTGACCCGGGAGAATCCCGAAGCCACGATTGTGCTGCGGGTGGACAAGACTGTTCCCGTGCAGTATGTGGTGCGGGTTATGGATGCCGTCAACACGGTGAACGAGCAAACGGGACACAAACTGAAAACCATTTTGGCAACCGCGCCCCATGAGTAACAGCGAAGAAAGAAATGAACGGAACGCCCGTCTTTGGGCGTGGGCGGTGAGTCTGCTCTCGGCAGGCATACTGTTCTGCGTCCTGTATTTCTGCGGTATGTACCGGCCCTTTCCGCCTCCTCCCGAATATGGCATGGAGGTGAATTTGGGCTATTCGGACGTGGGTATGGGCGACAGGCAGGAAATGAATCCCATGGCCGAACCGATAGAACCCGTGGAGGCTTCCGAACCCGATTTTGAGGAAGAAACGGTGCTGACGCAGGCCGATGAGGAGGCTCCCGCTTTGCCCAAGGTGACGCCGAAGCCCAAACCCCAACCGACGGTGAAGCCCGTGCCGAACAAACCCGAGGCGCAGGAACAGGTGCGCGAGGAAAAGCGGGAACCTGAATTGAACCCGCTGGCCCTTTATCCGGGAAAGCGCAAGGGCACCGACAATTCCTCTCAGGGCGAGACTTCGCAGCCCGGCGACCAGGGCAAGCCTACGGGCGATGTGAACGCCAAGGGCTACGAGGGCAACGGCGGCAGCGGAGGAATTTCGTTTTCGCTGAATGGCCGCACCTTGACATCTTTGGTAAAACCTTCGTATAATTCGGAAGAAGAAGGCGTTGTGGTAGTGAGAATTTGGGTGAATCCCGCCGGAGCGGTCACGCGCGTGCAGGCAGGGGTGAAAGGCACCACCACCTTCGATCAGAAACTTTGGCGCACGGCGGAGAACGCCGCAAGACAATCCCGTTTCGCGCCGAAAGACAGCGCACCTTCCGAACAAGTGGGCACAATCAGCTACCGATTCGTGAGGGGCGCATAAAACAACCGCCCGTTTCTAATTCCGTCTTTGCCGCACCGCTTCGTAGAGCAGCACGCCATTGGCCACCGACACATTGAGCGATTCTATATTCCCCAAGAGCGGAATGCGCAGTTGCTTGTCGCAGAGTTTGAGATATTCGGGGCTCACCCCGTCTTCTTCCGAACCGAGGATAAAGGCGGTGGGGAGTGAGAAATCGGCTTGGGTATATTCAAGCGAAGCCTTTTCGGAGGCAGCGTAGACCTGCACCCCCGAAGCCTTGAGATAGTGGATGACGGTCTTGAGGTTCTCCTCGCGGCATACGGGCACGCTCATCAACGCGCCCGCCGAGGTCTTGACGGCATCTTCGTTAACGGGGGCGGAATTCTGCGTGGGCACAATCACCGCATCCACGCCCGCGCATTCGGCCGTGCGCACCATGGCTCCGAAATTGCGTACATCGGTAACGCGGTCGAAAATCAGCAGCAGCGGCGTTTTCCCCTGTTCGAAAAGACAGGGAAGCAGGTCTTCGATATGCATGTATTCCACCAAGGAAAGATAGGCCACCACCCCCTGATGATTGCTGTTGCAGAGAAAGTCGAGCCTCTGCCGGGGCACATAGACGGCATGCAGATGCCTTTCGCGCGTGAGGGCGTCGAGCGTTTTCGCTATATCGCTTTGCAAACCTTTCTGAATGATGATTCTTTCGAATTCCTTGCCCGCCTTGAGCGCCTCGATGACGGGGCGCAGGCCGTAGATCATGTTTTTGGGTTGCTTGGGACGTTTGTACATAAATTGCGGTTTCGTGCCTTGCGGGCTTTTATTACCTTTGCAAAGCGTGATTAAATATCTTACAAAGATAAGGGAAAAGTGCCGAAAATAGCTTTTTATACGTTGGGATGCCGGTTGAATTTTGCCGAAAGTTCGGGGCTGGCGCGCGAATTCGCCGCCAAAGGCTTCGAGGTGGTGGATTTTGAGCAAGCGGCCGATGTGTATGTGGTGAACACCTGCACCG
The DNA here is from genome assembly GCA_947176325.1 of uncultured Bacteroidales bacterium. Classification (GTDB taxonomy): domain Bacteria; phylum Bacteroidota; class Bacteroidia; order Bacteroidales; family P3; genus Pullibacteroides. Next base: position 5,267 of record CAMWQD010000020.1, read on the forward strand.
TAACCGCCGCCGCCGAAAAGAAATGCCGGCAGGTCATTCATCAGGCGCACCGCCTCAATCCGCAGGCTAAAATCGCCGTGGTGGGCTGCTTCTCGCAGCTGAGGCCGCAGGAGGTGGAGCGGCTGGAGGGTGTGGATTGGGTGCTGGGCACACACGACAAGCATCTTTTGCCGGATTTTGTGAGTGGGGTGAGGACTCGGGCGGAGAACGCTTCCGAAAGCGGTTTCGTGCCTACCTATTCTTCGGTGGGACGCACCCGCTCGTTCTTTAAGGTGCAGGACGGCTGCAACAACTTCTGTTCGTATTGCGCCATTCCCTATGCGCGGGGACGGAGCCGTAGCGACACCGTGGCGCGCACCCTGCGCACCGCGGAGGAAATCGCCGCATCGGGGGTAAAGGAAATTGTGTTGACGGGGGTGAACATAGGCGATTTCGGCCACGCGCATAACGAAACTCTCCTCGATTTGCTCAAGGCCTTGGACGGGCTCGGAGGGGTGGAAAGAATCCGTATAGGCTCGGTGGAACCCGATTTGCTCTCGGACGAAATCATCGACTTTGTGGCGGGCTCGCAGAAACTCATGCCCCATTTCCATATACCCTTGCAGGCGGGTAACGATGAGGTTCTGAAGCAGATGCGCCGTCACTATACCCGTGCATTCTATGCGGGGCGCGTGGAAAGAATCCGCAAGGTGCTGCCCGAGGCTTTCATCGCCTGCGATTTGATTGTGGGTTTCCCCACCGAAACGGACGCTTGTTTTGAAGATGCCTACCGCTTTGTGGAGGGCTTGGATTTGAGCGCCCTGCACGTATTCAGCTATTCCCCGCGCAAGGAGGCCGCTTCGTCTTTGCTCAGGGAGGACTACGAACCGGCGCGCAAGGCCGAGCGCAGCGCGCGCATGCATGCTTTGTCCGATATGAAGAAACAGCGTTTTTATGCGCGCTTCCTGCAAGGCGAACAGAAAGTGCTGTGGGAGTCGGATGTGCGGGACGGACGGATGTTCGGCTACACACCCAACTATCTGCGGGTGGCGGGCGTGTTCCGCCCCGAGAGAATCAATACCGTGGAGACGGTGCGTCTGGAAACGCTGTTCAAGGACGAGCATAAGGATTGGTGTCTGCATACGGGTTGTTGAAAACTTCTTTGTTTGTAAGTATCTCACAAATAGTCTTCTATATTTATATCTTTCAGAAAGAGAGGTTTAGAGTTTTCAACATGGTTTCTGTACGGAAATGATTGATAGAAAGAAAGATGAGTGAGTTATGAACAAAATTAACAGTTAATAAAGTCCTGCCTTTCGGATAGGGGGAAGCCTCGCCTCGGTTGTATTTTTGTGGCCTATGATGAACGATATAACCAACCAGAAAAAACGGGCGGCTTTCCGAAACGCTCTTTCCGACAATTCGATTTTGGAACAGGGCAAGCTGCCGCCGCAAGCCCTCGATGTGGAACAGGCCGTTTTGGGCGCCCTGATGATAGACCCGGAGGCCGTGACCAATTCGATAGACGTCTTGCGTCCCGAATACTTCTACGACCCCAAGCACAAGGCCATCTACGCGGCCATCAACAATCTCTTCAACCGTTCGGAAGCCATAGACATACTCACGGTCACCAACGACCTCAAGGCCTCGGGACAGCTGGAAGTGGCGGGAGGCGCCTATTATGTGGCCAACCTCACCAACAAGGTGGCTTCTTCGGCGCATATCGAGGAACATACGAAAATCGTTCAGCAGAAATACATTCAGCGCGAATTGATCCGTATCGGTTCGGATATCACGAAGAATGCCTACGAAGACACCTCCGATCCCTTGGAGTTGCTCGACGAAGCCGAGTCGAAACTGCTCACCATAGGCGAGAACAATTTCCGCAGCGACTACACCGATATGAAACTGTTGGTGAACGAGGCTATCAAGGAGGTGGAGTCTATTTCGAAGGTGGAGGGCGGCATGAGCGGTCTTCCTTCAGGCTTTCCGGACTTGGACAGCATGACCAGCGGTTGGCAGAAAGGCACCTTGCTGATTATGGCGGCCCGTCCCGGTATGGGTAAGACGGCCTTGGCGCTGACCATGGCGCGCAATATCGCCGTGGATTTCAAGAAGCCCGTGGCGGTTTTCTCGCTCGAAATGTCGTCGGTGGAACTCGTCACCCGTTTGATTTCCGCCGAAACCCGCATCAACGGAAAGAAACTCAAGCAAGGCGACTTGAAAGACTACGAATGGCAGTGGCTCTACAGCAAGGTGGGGCCGCTTACCGAAGCCCCTCTCTATATAGACGACACGCCGGCGCTCTCTATGTTCGAACTTCGCGCCAAATGCCGCCGCCTCAAGCAGCAGCACGATATTCAAATGGTGTTTATCGACTATTTGCAGTTGATGCGGGGCGGGGATGCCTACAAAGGAAACCGCGAGCAGGAAATCAGTCAGATTTCACGCCAACTCAAAGGCTTGGCGAAAGAATTGAAGATACCTATCCTGGCTCTTTCGCAGTTGAGCCGTGCCGTGGAGACCCGTGGCGGCGACAAGAGGCCGCAGCTGTCGGACTTGCGCGAATCGGGCGCCATTGAACAGGATGCCGATATGGTGATGTTCATCTACCGCCCCGACTACTACGGTCAGGAGCAGGAGGGCATGGTGGACGGCGAGTCGGAATTGGATATCGCCAAGCACCGCAGCGGCAAGACGGGTAAGGTGAAGTTGCGCTTCATCAAGGAATTCGCCAAATTCGAGAATATGGTTACCGATATGGGCGGCGATGCCGCGCAGGCCTATCAGAATATGGTGCCGAATACGAGTTTCGACGACCCCGCCGGCATGGGGGCGGGCGCGTCGGTGGTGACAATGCCTTCGTCTATCAATTCCGATATACCGGTAGACAACGGTGAGGCGCCTTTCTGCCTCACGCGCCCGCCCCGGCGTGGGTTTTAGACGATAAAGGGGAGGGGTGATGAAGAAAGGAAAGTGCCTGTTTGCGGCTCTGTTGGCGGTGGTTCTGACCGTCGGCGCGGGAAATCTCTGCCGCGCCTCGCAACTGCTTCTGCCCATGGACAGGGAGCAGAGCAATCATCTCAAAGCCTATGGCGTGGCCTATTGGGTCTTGGCCAACGGAGGCGAAATCAGCTGGTTGCTCAACTATCGGGGAGGGAGTTTCCTTTTGCCCTACAGCCGCGAAATCGAGAGCGAATGTGCGTTGCGCGACGTGCGGGCGCAGGTGCTTTCAGACGTGCAGGTGCGCGCCTTGCGCGAGGAAATCGCTTCCGCTTCGTCGAATATGGACGAGGTGCCTTTGCAGAAAGCCCCCCGTATCGCGGTCTATTCGCCCAAGAACAAATTGCCGTGGGACGATGCCGTGACCTTGGTGCTCACCTATGCCGAAATTCCCTACGATGTGCTCTACGACGGGGAGGTGCTGTCGGGAGAATTGCCCCTCTACGATTGGCTTCATCTTCATCACGAGGATTTTACGGGTCAGTTCGGCAAATTTTGGGGCGCTTACGGGCGGCAGGAATGGTATAGGGAGGATGAGGCCGCGCAAAAGGCCATGGCGGCGAAGTTCGGTTTCGGCAAGGTATCGCAGCTCAAGCTGGCGGTGGCGCACAAAATCCGCGATTTTGTGCTGGGCGGGGGCTTCCTTTTCGCCATGTGTTCGGCTCCCGACAGCTACGATATCGCCTTGGCCGCCGAGGGTGTGGATATCTGCCAGCCTCCTTTCGACGGCGATGCCATGCAGAGCGATGCCCAGCAACGCTTGGACTTTAGCAAAACTTTCGCTTTCAAGGATTTTCATATCGTCACAGACCCCTATGCCTACGAAGTGTCGGATATCGACGTCACCTTGAGCCGCCCCAAGACACTCAACGAGAAGAACGACTTTTTCAGTCTTTTTGAATTTTCGGCCAAGTGGGACTGGATTCCCACCATGCTTTGTCAGAATCACGAAAGGCTCATACACGGATTCATGGGGCAGACCACGGCTTTCCGCCGCAGCCTTCTCAAGCCCGAAGTGGTGATTTTGGGGCAGAACGAGGCTTTGGGCGAGGCACGTTATATTCACGGAACTTACGGCAAAGGCACTTGGACGTTTCTGGGCGGGCACGACCCCGAAGATTACCAGCATTTTGTGGGCGACCCTCCCACCGACCTCAATCTATATCCCTCTTCGCCCGGATACAGGCTTATCCTGAACAATATCCTGTTTCCCGCCGCTAAGAAAGAGAAGCAGAAGACTTGATCTTACGCACGGGATTGCCGAACAGGTCTCGCTGTTCGAACAAGTCCAGCTGATTTTCGTCCGAAAGGATTTCTTCGGGCAAGTCCACGGTTTTGTAATATTCGCGCAAGGCTTTCTTGACAAGTTGCCTGAATCCGATTTTCTCGTAGGCGCAAACTCTGTCGTACCGCCGTTTCTCCTTGTCGGACAAGGCAAAACTATATTTGCGGAACTTTATTTTCATTAGCGTTTTGATTTCTTGGAAGCGGGCGCGCCCGAAGCGGGGTTCGGCGAGAAAGGCTCGATTTTCTCGAACACCTGCAAGGCACCCGTGTTTTCGTGCAGTTTGAGACGATAGCCGGCAAGGGGCGGCAGGGTGCGCACATAACCCCATTGTGCCACAAAGACTTCGCGCTGGCTCAGCACGTTCCCGTTATACACCACCTCGGCCTTCACCTTGGCCGGCACCCGGCAGGCGAAGCCTTCGGGCGCGCCCGCTCCGTCTGTCTCCTCGGCAGCCATGGAGGGCAGGGGAGTCAGTTTCAGATAAAGCACATCCGCGCCGTCGTTCTCTCCTTCCATTTTCTCCACCCCTTCTTCGGAACTGAAATACGCCACGGCATAGGAAGTCTTTCCCTCCTGCGGCACCACCTCGAACTTATAATGCAGGCGCTCTTTGCGCATCGTTCCCGTAAAGCATTCCAACAGACGGTGTTCGTTGCTTTCCAGCTGCTGATACATAAACTTGAGCGTGCCTTCGGGGTAGGGCACTTCCTGCAATCCCGAAAGCAAATCCGACTGGTTTTTCCGAATCTTGAGGATTTGGTCGGCCATGGTGCGAGCCTGCTCAAAGAGGTTCTTTACATCGATGCGGGGCGTGAGGATTTTTTCGATGACAGTGGCCGTGTCGCTCTTGTGCCGCACCACCACTGTGTCGAAACGACGGCTGGCGTTGAGGGCGGCCACGGGCGCGAAATCGGCACGGGCGTCGGGAAGCGGATTGTTCACCTTTTCGGCCTCGTTTTCTCCGCAGGCGGCCATAGGTTTGGCGGGAGGCATCTTCTCATTCGGCAGGTTCACCCCCGAAAGAATGCCCTCGGGCGAGAGGCGGAGCGAAGGAAAGTCGGGGCCTTCCACCTTGTAGGTCTGTGCGGGATCGGCTTTCCGGAGCGTATGAATGCGTATCTCCCGGATAGCGTAGTTGGTTTTGTCTGCCTTGATGGCGGGAAGCTTGAGCAGTTGCTCGGCATAGTCGCTGTAGACGCCTCTTTCGAGGAAGGTTCTTTCAACCGTGATTTCCACTTCGAGCGTATTCTGCGGCAGGCAGTAATACAAGCCCGCGGAGCCCTCGGACGCGGCTTCGCCACCGTTCACCTTGTGTACGCTATATTGGCCGTAGAGCGGCAAAACCCACAGGCATGCACCCGTCAAAAGCAAAAAGGTTATCTTTTTCATACTGCGAAAGTAATAAATTTACGGCTTTACCCTATCTGAATTATATGTTGATAACTTTTTTCTCTCTTATTCTCTATATGTTACACTAAATCCAGTGCCTTTTGTTTCGATAAAATC
>CAMWQD010000021.1 GCA_947176325.1 uncultured Bacteroidales bacterium
AATCGGAAAATAGTGCAGTTTGGAGGCTCAAAAATCGGAAAATAGTGCAGTTTGGAGGCTCAAAAATCGGAAAATAGTGCAGTTTGGTGCGGAGGACAAGGGGGCGGTTAGGCTTTCAGGTAGACTTCGATGGCGCCGCGGCCGTAGCGGGTGACGGAGGCGTCCATGAAGTGCACGTCGGGGTATTGCTTGAGCCGCTTCTCGATTTCGTGCTTGAGCGTGCCTTCGCCCACCCCGTGGATGAAGATGATTTTGGACAGCTTCTGTTCCATGGCCTGGTTGAGACAAGTCTCGAACACCGCTATCTGTTTGGACAGATATTCCCGCTCCTCGATATTCCGGCATTCCAAACGCGTTTCCAGCAATTTCTCGATATGCAGGTCTACCTCGGCCGTGTCCTTGGCTATCATATAGCGAGATAACGGATTGGTTTTGTTGGGCGTCTGCACCTTGCCCGCAGCGGAGCCCTCCCCATTGTCGCGCACGGGCTTTCCGTTGCGTTCCTGAAAGGCGATGCCGTTCTCGGCCTCGTGCGCGGCGGCATCGAGCATGGGTATCAGCAACACTTTCTCGCGCATGAACACGGGCAACACATAGTTTTCCGTCTGCGAGAGCTGCGCCGCCTTAATCTTGAACGTCTGCGAGAAAGGTTTGAGCCAAGTCTGACTTTTTTCCGTGCAGAACAGGCCTTGCAAGATGCCTTCCGTCCAGAAGCCTATGTCCTCGCGGTTCACGCTCTCCACCAAGATGCGGGAGTAGGGCGGCACCGAGGCGAAATCCGTTCCGTAGAACGCTTCGGCGCCTTTGGTGGCGAGGCTGTAGAGCAGGGTGTGGGGCGTGAAGTTGATGATGTGGAACTCGATGTCGCCGCGCAGCATGAATTGCTGGTCGACGGGAAGCAGCCCGATATAGACGCCTTCCGGCTGCGGTTTCTTGCTCACGAAACCCCTTTGGAGCGGTTGGATGCGGAGGTCGGCGGGGTCTTCCTCGGCGGCAGGTGCCGGGGAGGAAGACGCGGCGGGCGTATCGTCTTCTTCCAGACCGTAGTCGGCCCACGTCTTGGGCGCGGGGGCTTTCTTGCGGTCTTCCTCCTTGGGCTCGGGATTGCCGTAGGTGGCCTTGCCCTCGTAGAACAGCCGTTCCGCCGCCGAAGCGGGTGCCTCTATCTTGATGAGATCGCCCGCCGCGTAGGGCAGTTCGAAACCGTCTACCGTAACGCCTAAGGTAGAAGGCCCTATGATTTTGGTAATCACGCCTTCGCCCATCTGATCCATGAACTTCACCTTGTCGCCTATCTGGAATTTCATAGCTGTGTTTTTTTAGAAAAACTACGCAAATATACTAACTTCGCGGGGTGATGACGAAATGGAGAAACATAGGTGTGTGTCTGCGGGCTCTGAGTGCCGGGCTGCTCGTGTTGTTGGGCGCGGTGGCCTGCAAGCCCGATGCCATGCAGAGCGAGATGCGTTTGCGGTTCACCTTTACCTTCGAGGGCGAGAGCCTGCGCATGGGGGAACGGACGTATGGCATTGCCTCGGGCGAGAGAATTGCGGTGAGCGACATCCGTTATTTCGTGTCGGACGTGGTTTTGGTGGATTATGCGGGGCGGAGGGTGAAGTTTGAGGAGGACGACCGCAACGTGCACTATGTGAGTTCGGATTTGGAAGAAAGCCTCACGTGGCGTTCTTCGCGCAAGTTGCCCACGGGCGTATATGATTATGTGGAATTTGTATACGGACTGGATTCGGCGCGCAATGTGTCGCATGCGTTCCGAAATCCTCCCGAAAGCCTGATGTTTTGGCCGGAGGTGCTGGGCGGCGGCTATCATTACATGCAGATAAACGGTTATTGGGGCGATGCCGGTGAGACGGCCTGCACGAGACCTTTCGGCCTGCATACCGGCATCGGCACGGAGCAAGGGGAGGCGGGGAGCGTTCATTTCAGCAATGCGGTGAAGATTATTGATACCCTGCGGTTCTTTCTTGTGGAGGACGGGGACAAGACGCTGACTGTGAACATGGAGGTGGCCGAGTGGTTCCGCAATCCGCATGAATGGCATTTTTCGCAATACGGGGGCTCTGTGATGCAGAATCCCGAGGCGCAGAGGGTGTTGCGCGACAATGCGGCGGGTGTGTTTGAGGTGAGGGAGTGATATAAGGTATAGGGTATAAGGTAGAGGGTGGGGTGCTAATCCGACGGCGAGCCTGTTGGTTTATTTACTATTTATTATTTACTATGATGTTTGTACGGAGGAGAAAATACGGTTTTGCGTGGATGGGGATGGGCGCGGCGGCCTGTCTGGTGCTCTCCTGTCTTTGCGTTTCCTGCGGCGACCCCGTCGAAACAAGCTTCAATCCCGCCTACTTCGACCTGCCCGAAACCGCCTTTTTCCCCACCGAGACCAATATCCCCGCCGACAACCGCCTTTGTGCGGAAGGCGTTGAATTGGGGCGGTATCTTTTCTACGACAACCGAATCGCCGCCACTTCCGACCATCCCGAGGGCGTGAGCTGTTCCGAATGTCACAGGCAGGCCGCCGCCTTCGACTGCGGTGCTGACAATCTGCGCTTTGTGCGCGGCGGCCTGCCTCTCCCGTTGCAGAACCTCGCCTACAACACCCGTGCGCTCGGCTGGAGCGGCACGGCGGTCTATCCCGCCACCACGCTCGAAGACTTCATCCGTCTCACGCTTGCCGACAGTGCCGAATTCGCGCTTCCTACCGACAGCATCATCGCTCATATCGCCGCCATTCCGCTCTATCCCAAGCTATACGAAGCCGCCTTCGGCACCCAAGACATCACCCTCGACCGCACGGCGAAGGCACTCGCCCAGTTCGTGCGCACCCTCACTTCCACGCACAGCAAATTCGACCGCTATATGCGTGGGGAAGAGCGTCTTTCGGACGAGGAGATGCAGGGCTACGTGCTTTTCACCACCGAGGAGGGCGCCGACTGCTTCCACTGCCACGGCGGGGCGGGCAATGTGCTGTTTTCCACCTATATGTTGGCCGTGAACGGCCTCGATGAAAGCGATGTGCCCTACCGCATTCCCTCCCTGCGCAATATCGCGCACACGGCTCCCTATATGCACGATGGCCGTTTCGCCACCTTGGAGGAGGTGATAGACCGATACAGCGAGCATGTGTACGCCACCCCGCATATCAGCCCGCTCATGCACCATGCGGACGAGGGCGGCGTGCAGCTCACGCCCCGCGAGAAACAATGCCTGAAAGCCTTTCTGCTTACGTTGAGCGATGAGGATTTCATCACCAATCCCCGCTTTTCCAATCCTTTTACAAAATGAACATCCTCTCCATAGAAAACCTTTCGAAAACCTACGGCGAGAAACAGCTTTTCTCCAACCTCACCTTCGGCTTGGAAAGAGGGGAGAAAGCCGCTTTGGTGGCCAAAAACGGCGCGGGCAAGACCACGCTTTTGCAGATTATCACGGGAAAAATCTTGCCCGATAGCGGCAAGGTGGTGTTGCATAAGGATATACGTGTGGATTTTCTGCCGCAGAATCCGCAGTTCGACCCCGAAGAAAGCGTGTTGGATTTTGTGTTTTCGGGGCATAATCCCTCCACCGAGGCCGCCCGGCGCTACGAGCGTATCTTGTGGGACATAGAGCGCGAGAACACGCCCGAATTGCAGAAAATGCTGGCGGAGGCCACTTTGCAAATGGATCGTTTGCAGGCCTGGGATCAGGAGGAAAGGGTGAAGGAGGTGCTTTCGCGTCTCAAGCTTCCCCGTACCGACCAAAAGATGAAGGAGTTGTCGGGAGGACAGCAGAAAAAGGCGGCTTTGGCGCGGGTGTTGATTGAGCAGGCCGATTTGCTTCTTATGGACGAGCCTACCAATCATTTGGATATGGAGATGACCGAGTGGCTGGAGGACTTTTTGCGGCGGCAGAAGCTTTCGCTTCTTTTGGTGACGCACGACCGCACGTTTTTGGATAATGTCTGCGAGAAGATTTATGAAATTGATCGCGGGAATTTGTATAATTATAACGGCAACTACGCTTACTTCTTGGAAAAGAAGGCAGAAAGGGAGAGCATCGAGCGGGCCGAGGTGGAGAAGGCACGCAATATCTACCGCCGGGAGTTGGAGTGGATGCGGAGCACGCCTTCGGCGCGGGGCACCAAGGCGCGGGCGCGTAAGGACGCTTTCGAGGAGGTGAAGCAGAAAGCCTCCGTCCGTTTGGACGAGCAGGTGCCCGAATTGAGCGTGCAGAGCCGTCGCTTGGGAAATAAGATATTGGAAGTCTATAATTTGAGCAAGGCTTACGAGGGGAAGAAACTTTTGGACGATTTCTCGTATATCTTCAAGAAAGGCGAGAAAATAGGTATCGTGGGCGCCAACGGCATCGGCAAGAGCACGTTTCTGGATATGATTACGGGCAAGGTGAAGCCCGATGCGGGGCGTGTGGTGGTGGGCGAGACCGTGCAGTTCGGGTATTACACGCAGGGGGGCCTGCCCATGCGCGAGGATATGCGGGTGATAGATATCGTGAAGGAGGTGGCCGAGGTGGTGCGCATGCAGGACGGGCGTGAGATTTCGGCTTCGCAGTTCCTCACGTATTTTCAATTCGACCCCACCACGCAATACAATTATTTCTCCAACCTGAGCGGGGGCGAGCGGCGGCGTCTGTATCTGCTGCGCACCTTGATGGCCAATCCCAACTTCCTGATTCTCGACGAGCCTACCAACGACCTCGATGTCTATACCTTGATGCTGGTGGAGGATTTCTTGAAGCATTACGGGGGATGTCTGCTCATGGTGAGCCACGACCGCAGTTTCCTCGATCATCTCGCCGACCATATCTTTGTGTTCGAGGGAGAAGGCAAGGTGAAGGATTGGTATGGCACCTACAGTGCGTATAAGAGCAAGAAGGCCGAGGAAGCGCGTACCGGGCAGAAGGGGGCGGCGGCGAGTTCGCAGAGCTCCGCGGTGAAGCCGCAGGAGAACCGTATGCCGGCGCAGAAGCCCAAGGCCACGTTCAAGCAACAACGGGAATATGCCGAACTTACCGAGAAGATAGCGCGTCTGGAGGCGGAAAAGGCCGAGGTGGAGGCCTTGCTTTCGGGGCAGGAGACCGACCCGGAGAAAATCGCCGACGCTTCCCGCCGTATCGCCGGCATCCTTTCCGAACTCGCCGCCGCCGAAGACCGCTGGCTCGAATTGTCGGAAGTGGTGGAAGGCTGAGAAAATTTAGTATCTTCGCGGAATGAACGGGAAAAAGGGATTTCATAAACTCTTGAGGCGGGCGGCGGCCTTGTCGGTGGTAGCGTGGACGGTGGGTCTGACGTGCGGGTGCGCCTATCAGAAAGAGTACAATACGGTGCTGAAGCAGGGTACGGTGGAGCAGAAATACGACTTTGCCGTGCGTGCCTACGACAAGCAGGACTACAAGAAATCCATCAATCTTTTCGAGGAACTTTTGCCGTTCTTTCGCGGCAAGGATGCCGTGGAAGGGCTTCTCTTCAATCTGGCCTATTCCTATTTCTACGACAAGGATTATTATATGGCCTCCCACTATTTCCGCGCGTTGGCGCGGCAGTTTCCCAACGGGGAATATGTGGAGCGGGCTACGTATATGTCGGCCTACTGCAAGACCTTGGAGTCGCCCGACTATCGTTTGGATCAGACTGCCACACAGGAGGCTATCAAACAGTTGCAGCTGTATATCAACTACTATCCGGACAGCCGCCGTGCCGACGAAGTGGCCCGTTTGATTGCGGAGATGCGGCAGAAGCTGGCGACCAAGGCGTTTCATATCGCCAAGATGTATTACCGTCGCAATCTGTATAATGCGGCGGGCATCTGCTACCGCAACTTCCTGAAAGACTATCCCGAATCGCCCGACCGCGCGGAGGCCATGTATCTGATGATACGCAGTCATTACCTCTATGCCAAGAACAGTGTGGCTTCCATGCAGGCCGAGCGCTATCGCAGAGTGTTGGATGATTATGAACTTTTTATGCGCGTTTACGCTGATTCCCAATACCGTGAGGATGTGGAAAAGTTAGTGGCGGAATCGCGGAAACATATTTAGAAACGAAAAAGTATTATGGCTTACAAGAATGATCGTAGAGACGACCGTCGCGAAGACCGTCGTGGAAATCGCGGGAACGACCGCAAGTTCGCACATCCTTTCATAGAGGACGGAGATTGGGGAGAGGGCGATGGGGGAAGAGGCTTTGACCGTGGCGAGCGCAGGGACAGAGGTTTTGGAGAACGTCGGGACAACCGTTTCGGACGGGACGACCGGGGTTTTGACCGCGGCGAGCGCAGGGAAAGAAGTTTTGGCGACCGTCGGGACAACCGTTTCGGACGGGACGACCGGGGTTTTGACCGTGGCGGGCGAAGAGGTTTCGGCCGCCGTAGCCGCCTACCAATCGCACCAGGCAAGGGCGAGTTCGACGGAGTCGGCGACCGTCGGGACAACCGTTTCGGACGGGAGGACAGAGGCTTTGACCGTGGCGAGCGCAGAGGTTTCGGCGACCGTCGGGACAACCGTTTCGGACGGGGCAACGACCGTTTCTCGCGCGACGGGGAAAGAGGTTACAGCCGCGATTTCAGACGTGAAAAGCCGGCACGCAATGCCGAGTTCGACTACAACAGCGAGCGTCACGAACAGAATACACGGAAGAAAGAGGAAGGCTATGTGCGTCTGAACCGCTATATCGCCAACGCGGGAGTCTGCTCGCGCCGCGAAGCCGACGAGATGATTGCCAACGGTGTCATTAAGGTGAACGGAGAAATCTGCACCGTATTGGGCACCTTGGTGGGCCCCGGCGACAAAGTGCAGTTCGGCGACCAGACGCTGAAGACCGAAAAGAAAGTCTATCTGTTGATGAACAAGCCCAAGGGCTATATCACCACCGCCGACGACCCCGAAGACCGCAAGACGGTTATGGAGTTGCTGGCCGGTGCCTGCAAGGAACGCATCTATCCCGTGGGACGGTTGGACCGCAACACCACCGGCGTGCTGTTGTTTACGAACGACGGCGAAATGGCCAAGCGCCTGACGCATCCTTCCCATGGTGCGCGCAAGATCTATCAGGTTACGTTGGATCACCCCCTTGCGAAATCCGATATGCAGAGCATTGCATCGGGCGTGAATCTGGAAGACGGCTTGGTGCAGGTGGACGAAATCGATTACGTGCAGGAGGGGAGCCGTTCGGAAGTGGGCGTGGTGATTCATTCGGGAAAGAACCGCATCGTGCGCCGTATTTTCGAACATTTCGGCTATGAGGTGGTGAAGTTAGATCGAGTGCTTTTTGCCGAACTCACCAAAAAAGGTCTGGAACGCGGGCAATGGCGTTTCCTTACCGAAAAGGAAGTGAGCTTTTTGCAGATGAATACGGGTACGGCGGACGAAAAACCCGCACGTGCGGCGAAATCCGCAGGGCGCAAGTCGCCGGCCTTTACCGAGGAACAGATTGCGGAAGCGGAGGCGATAGAACGCGCCGAGGCGGAACTCCTCAAGCCGAAGCGTGGCCGCAAGAAGAAAGAGGAAGTGGTAGAGGAGGTGGAAGAAAAGCCGAAACGTGGCCGCAAGAAGAAGGAAGAAGCCGTAGTGGAGGTGGAAGAAAAGCCGAAGCGTGGCCGTAAGAAGAAAGAAGAAGCCGTAGTAGAGGAAAAGCCCAAGCGCGGACGTAAGAAAAATGCCTAAGAGACAAGACGAAATATCTATCACGGAGTCGGTTTTCGGCAAACCGAACGTTTTGATTCAGCCAAACGAGCAGAGCCGAGCTTGCTCGAGCTATGCCGTGGCGCAAAAACGTGCCTTGAAAAGGAAGAAAAAGAGAAGCCGTCTGCGGAAAATCCTGCGGACGGTTTTTCTCGTGATGGGAATTGTCGGCATTTTCTTTGCGATAACTGTTTCGGCTATTGCTGTTTATGTAAAGACCCACAAGGAAGAAATCACCCAGATTCTCTTTCGTGAAATCAACAAAAGTCTGCAAGCGCCTATCAGCGTGCAGAATATATCGGTAAGTTTCCTGCGCGATTTTCCCATGGTGTCGGTGACTTTCGACGGGGTGCAGGGTGCGCCTTTCGACGAAACCGGACAGGACAAGGAAGACCTTTTTTATGTGGAGAGTCTTAGGCTCACCATTAATCTACACGATATTATACGAGGAAGATATATCGTGCGGGAACTGTTGGTGCGGGGCGGAGACTTCAATCTCAAGCACTACGGAAAGGGGCGTTTCAACTACGAAATCTGGAAGAAGAACGAGAACGCCGGCGCCCTCGACTTTCATCTCAACCGCGTTCTGCTTCACAACTCCCTTATCCGCTACCGCGACATCGTAGGGCATCACGATTATCAAGTGTTGGCGCGCAAGGCCGTGGCGCGGGGCGATTTGTATGAGAACGGACAGGATTTCGCCATGAGCGGCGACATCCGGATTCACTCGCTCAAGGCTTCGGACTTTGTGTTCATGGCCGATCATAAGGCGGTGATTGACTTGGAATTCAGCAACAACACATCGGGAAGGAATTTCGAAGTGCGCAGGGGCAAGGTTTCTATCGAGAACATGACTTTCGGCCTGGAAGGATATGTGCACTACATCAAGCGCGATGCGTTCCTGGATTTTGTTTTCGACGGCAAGAACCTGAAAATAGAACAGTTGGTGGCGCTTCTGCCCGAAGATGTGCAGGGGCGTTTCGCGGAATATACGTTCAAGGGCAACACGGCTTTCAAAATGGAGCTCAAGGGCGACTACACCACGAGTTCGCTGGGGCTCTACACCCGTTTTTCCTTTTCGAACGGCACGGTTTCGCACAAGAAATCGGGCATTACGGCCAAACAGGTGGCCTTGCAGGGCGATTTTTCCAACGGCCATGCGCATAAGGCGCACAGTGCGCGTCTGCATTTGGAGCGCATCTATCTGGAACTGCCGGGCGGGGCTATCGACGGGGCTTTTTCGCTCAATAATTTCAAGACGCCCGAAATTTCGTTCAAGGGAACGTTGAGCGCCGACATGGCCGAGTTGCAGAGGTTTTTCGGCTTCGCCCCCGATTTCCGTTACGAGGGGAAGGCCCGCGCCGAGGTGGATTTCTACAACCGTTTTTCCTCGCTCTCGCCCGACCGTTGGAAAGCCTTGGATTTCGGTTCGGCGAAACTGAAAGGTTTCCTGCAGGTTGAAAAAGCGGCCGTGGCACTCACCAACCGCAATTGGGACAGGGTGGAAATAGACAGCATCCGCATTGCGTTCACGCCCGAAGTATTCCGTATTCCGTCTTTCTCCATGCGCTACGGAAAAGACGAAATCCGCCTGAAAGTGTTTATCGAGAATGCGCTTCCGTATTTCCTCCTGCCGATGCAGAAACTCTATGTGAACGCTTCGCTCTCCTCCGCACGCATTGATATGAATCAGTGGCAGACGCTGTTGCTGTGGGGAAATCCCGACAGCGTGCGGGCGTTGCGGCCGGTGGCCGAAAAAGGCTCGCGCGGTGCGTCCCCGCAGCCTGCGGCCAAGAGAAAATCCTCCAAAAACCTCTTCACCGATTTATATGCCGATTTTGACGTGGACGTGAACCGGGTGATATGGAAGAATTTGGATGTGAGCCCCTTGAAGGGGCTGTTGCGCTATTCGCCCGAAGACATCGCGTTGGAAAATCTTTCGGTGGGCGCGTTTCAGGGCGCTTTCGACGGCGAGGTGCTGTATCAGCACGGAGGGGAGGAAAGTGAATTGCGCGTGTCGGGCAAGTTGGAGGATATGGATGTGGGCGCCTGCCTCAAGGCTTTCGACAATTTCGGGCAGACGCAGATTACCTATAAGAATTTGGGAGGCACGCTCTCGGCCGATTTGCGTCTGCGGATGAACCGCGACAGGGACGGGCGGTGGAAGCGGGAAGACATGGTGTTTTGGTCGGAGCTTGTGCTGCGCAACGGTATCTTGCAGAATGTGGAGACGTTGAAGAAGATAGCGCGGTTTACGGGCGAGAACGATTTGCAGAACATTCATTTCGCCGACCTGCGCACCACGCTCGAAATCAGGAACGCCGGCATCAGCATTCATCATATGGATGTGGTGAGCGATGCGGCCAATCTCACGTTCTCGGGCACGCATACCTTTGATAACGAAGTGAATTATCTGCTCAATATAGATTTATCGGATTTCCTGAGCCGCCGCAGGGCGCAGCGGGTGAAGGAGGAGAGTGAGTTCGGGGTGGTGGTGACCGAGAAGTCGCGGGTGCGTCTGCCGCTGTCCATCAAGGGGAAATTGCCCGATGTGGAGGTGAAGTATGCGATGAGCGAGGCGAAAAAGGGGGCGAAGGAGCGGTTGAAGGAAAACCGCAGGGATTTCAAGGCGGCTCTCGACGAGGAGTTTTCGTTCAACCGTCAGAAACACAACGACCGCAAGGTGGAGCAGGAGAAGACGAAGCGGCGGGAGAGCGGGGAATTCATCCTCGACCTCGACGAGACGGAGATTCTGAGGAAAGAGAATGCTCCGGACTTCGTCGATTTTTCGGGCGACAAGGCTAAGAAACCGGCCAAGAAGCCAGCCAAGCAGCCCGAAAAGAAATACGATACGCGCGAGGATTTCCGCATCCAGTTCGAGGATGAGTAGGGGGATGGGAATTTGTATTTAAGATGAATTTGTATTAAAATGATGAAGATATGTTGAAATCGATGACCGGCTACGGGAAG
>CAMWQD010000022.1 GCA_947176325.1 uncultured Bacteroidales bacterium
TTTCCGCTTAGGATCTATAGCCCATGCGGATAGTTCTTGTTGCGCCGCAGGGAACGCAGCAAACGGACAACAGGAAGAAAGATATTCTGCAGGGCGATTGAGAGCATCGAAAGCGCCGCCCGCAGCCAAATGGCGATGCGGATAATCTGAAGATAGAGTTTGTAACGGCCTTTGGAAAAATGCTTTTCCACAAAAATCTCCATGGCCTTATAGAACACCAGCACATAGTTGAGGCTGCCTTTCCGGGTCGATTCGCCTTTGTAGTGGATGATGTGGGTGTGCGGGAAGTAATAATTCCTGTAGCCGCCTTGCAAAATACGGTAGGAGAGGTCTATATCCTCGCCATACATGAAAAAGGTTTCGTCGAGCAAGCCTACCTTGTCGAGCGTTTCGCGCCGCAGAAGCATGAACGCGCCCGAAAGGATTTCCACGGAGTGGATTTCGTCGGGGCTCAGATGGCCCATGTAGTAGGAGGCGAAACGTTTGGAACGGGGAAAGAACTTGCAAAGCCCCGTCATCTTGTAGAAAGCGGTGGAAGGCGTGGGAACGCCCCGTTTGGATTCCTTCAGATAACGTCCCTGCCCGTCGAGCATCTTCACGCCCAGGCCGCCGGCATCGGGATGGCTTTCCATAAAGGCCAGGCATTTCTGCAAGGTGTCGTTCTCGATAAGCGTGTCGGGATTGAGCAAGAGCACATATTTGGCCACGCTTTGGCGGACAGCCTGATTGTTGGCCTTGGCGAAGCCCGTGTTTTCTTGGTTGGCGATGAGCCTCACCCAAGGAAACTTCTCGCGTATCATCTCCACCGAACCGTCCACCGAATGATTGTCGACCACAAACACTTCGTAGTCCACGCCGCAGGCCACGCCCTCGCTCTGTTGCACGGAGCGGAGGCACTGCGCCAGGAACGACTTGACGTTATAGTTGACAATGACTATCGAGAGCAGCATGATTCTTCGATGATGTGACGTACAGGTTCGGAAACGAAACCGCGGCAGGAGCCGCCGTGCAGGAGTATGTCGCGCACCACGGTGGAACGGATGAAGCCGTAGCGGGGGTCGGTGAGGAGGAAAACGCTTTCTATGTCGGGACACAGGGCGCGGTTGGCGTCGGCGATAACCTGTTCGAAATCGAGGTCGCCGGCCGTGCGGATGCCCCGCAGGATATAGCGGGCGTTCTTGGCGCGGCAATAGTCGACCGTGAGATTGTCGAAACTGTCCACTTCGATTTTCTCCTCGCCCGCAAAGCGCTGTTCGATGAAACGGCGGCGAACCTCCACGGGAAACATCCCTTTCTTCTCGCTGTTGGTGCCTATCGCCACCACAATCTTGTCGAAGAGGGGCAGGGCACGTTCTATAATGTTCTCGTGTCCCAAGGTGAGCGGGTCGAACGAACCGGCGAAAACGGCGATTTTGGGTGCGGACATAATGAATGCGGTTTAAAAAGAAAGCCGGCTGCGTAGGGCAAACCGGCTTTCCCGTTGGAAATTCCGAAAACTATTTGTCTTTCTTTTCGGCGGCTTCCATGGCGTCTTTCAGGTTCGAAAGCGCGGCGATGTCGCCCAAAGTGGTCTTTTCGGAAGATTCGTTGAGCTTCTTCACAGCCTTGGCCGTGTTGTCGGCGTTCTTCCGGTTTTCGTTTTCGGTCTTGGCGCGTTCTTCGGCGGCTTCTTCCTGGTGGATGCGCGTGTGCGAAACCACGATGCGCTTGTTATCCTTGCTGAATTCGATAACCTTGAAGTCGGCCTGTTCTTCGGCCTTGAGGGTGCTGCCGTCGGCCTTCACCATGTGACGGGCGGGGCAGAAACCTTCCACACCGTAGGGGAGAACCACCACGGCACCCTTGTCGTTGGCCGAAGCCACGGTGCCTTTCTGCAGGCTGCCTACGGCAAACAACGATTCGTAAACATCCCAGGGGTTTTCTTCCAATTGCTTGTGACCGAGGCTCAAGCGACGGTTTTCTACGTCGATGTCCAGAACAATCACCTCAATCTTCTCGCCAATCTTGGTGAATTCGGCAGGATGTTTGATTTTCTTCGACCAGCTCAAATCGCTGATGTGAATCAAACCGTCGATGCCTTCTTCCAGTTCCACGAAAATACCGAAGTTGGTGAAGTTGCGGACGGTGGCGGTATGACGCGAGTTGACGGGATATTTCTCGGTGATGTGTTGCCAAGGATCGGGCGTGAGTTGCTTGATACCCAGGCTCATCTTGCGTTCTTCGCGGTCGAGGGTGAGGATAACGGCCTCCACTTCGTCGCCCACTTTCAGGAAATCCTGAGCGGAACGCAGGTGCTGCGACCACGACATTTCGGAAACGTGAATCAAGCCTTCCACACCGGGAATCAATTCTACGAAAGCACCGTAGTCGGCCAGAACCACTACCTTGCCCCTTACTTTGTCGCCCACCTTGAGGTTGGGATCGAGCGAATCCCAAGGATGCGGGGTGAGTTGCTTCAGACCGAGCGCGATACGCTTCTTGTTTTCGTCGAAATCCAAGATAACCACGTTGATCTTTTCGTCCAGCTTCACCACTTCTTCGGGGTGGTTTACACGGCCCCAGCTCAGGTCGGTGATGTGAATCAAGCCGTCTACGCCGCCCAAGTCCACGAACACACCGTAGGAGGTGATGTTCTTGACGGTGCCTTCCAGCACCTGACCCTTCTGCAGCTTGGACATGATTTCGGCCTTCTGCTGTTCGATTTCGTCTTCGATGAGCGCTTTGTGCGAAACCACCACGTTCTTGTATTCGTGATTGATTTTCACAACCTTGAATTCCATGGTCTTGTTCACGAACACATCGTAGTCGCGGATAGGCTTCACATCGATCTGCGAACCGGGGAGGAAGGCCTCGATGCCGAATACATCGACAATCAAGCCGCCTTTGGTGCGGCTCTTGACGAAACCGGTGATGATTTCTTCCTTGTCGAAGGCTTCGTTGACTCTTTCCCAAGATTTGAGGATGCGTGCCTTTTTGTGCGAGAGAACCAATTGACCCGTAGCGTCTTCGGGGCTTTCCACATAAACTTCCACCGTGTCGCCCGCTTTCAGTTCGGGATTGTAGCGGAATTCGGAAACGGGAATGATACCGTCGGATTTGTATCCGATGTTAACCACAACCTCACGGTTGTTCTTCGAAACCACAACGCCTTCGATAACCTGCTGTTCGGTAATCTGCTTGAGCGAATTACCGTACTGCTCGTCGCGAGGGTCGTCGCTTTTCTGCTGTTCTTTTTCCTTTTTGATTTTGTGATGCTCGAGTTCTTCCCAGTTGAATTCCTCGATACCGGCTTTAGCCATTTCTGCTGCCATTGTCGGATTAATTTTTCTGTGCTTTCCGCCCGCATACCCGGAAATGCGTGCCGAAAAGCGAGTTTAACTTGTAGTTTGGGCGCGGAGGCCGGGTACCTTCCGCGCAAAAGGACGGCGAAGATACGATAAATTTTCGGGAAAGGAAAATATCAGAGGCAGATAGGTGCGGTATGTTCGCGGTCGGTATAGCGCTCGAAGCGGAATTCGGGCATTCCCAGCGCCATGCCGGCGAAAATCTCCATGTCTTTCAGCCCTAACATTTCGGGCAGGCGTTTTTTTCTGTCCTGCTTCATGCCCGAAAGCACAAAACCCGTGTAGAATTGTGCCACGCCGAGGCTTTCTGCCATCAGGGAAGCGTTTTGATAGGCCAGATTGCAGTCGGCGCAACCGAAACGGCTTTTGGGCGGCGCGCAGAAGAACAAGACCGCCTTGGCACGGTGCAGCACGGGGTCGCCCTTGCCTTCGTGAAACTTGCGGTGCATGGCCTTCAGCTTGGGTATCATGGCGTATACCTGTGCCATTTTCTTATGCAGCAGGCATTTCAGCAAAGGATTCTCCAAGGGTTTCACCGCATGGGCGAAGGTGTCTACCGTGAGGGCGGAGATGCGCTCTATCATTTGCGGGTCGGTGACGTCCACCACCTGTATGTTGCGCGTGTTCTGCGCCGTGGGGGCGGCGTAGGCCGCGTCGATGATGCGGGAGAGGCTTTCCTGCGGAACAGGCTGGGCGGTAAAGGCACGGTTGCTGCGGCGCGCCTTGAGCAAAAGCTCCACCTGAGCGGGCGAGGGCAGGTCGGACAGGGCGTAATCGTGCATCGTGCTTTCGGGAAACAGCGTGTGCGTCACCGCCTTGGTGGGGCATATATCGGCGCAATGGCCGCAACGTATGCAGAATTGTTCTTTCTGCACCTGTATCTTGCCGTCTTCCCATACGAAGATGCCGGCGGGGCAGGCGCGTTCGCAACGGCGGCAACGGATGCAGGCCTCGGATTTTATTGAAATAGTGTAGTCCATGAGGTTGAATTTTTATGGGAGCGAAGGTACATTTTTTTGTTACATTTGCGAAAAAGACGGAGAACCGATGAAGATACTGCATAGCGGAGACTGGCATGTGGGGCAGACGCTCGACGGATATGAGCGGAGCGGGGAGTTCCGTGCTTTTTTTGCGCGTTTGAAGGAGGTGGCGCAGGAGGAGAAACCCGATGTATTAGTGGTGGCGGGCGACATATACGATAACGGTATGCCCAGTACGGCGGCGCAGAATCTCTATACGACCGCCTTGCTCGACCTGCACCGCGCCTGCCCCGGCATGGAAGTGGTGGTGATAGCGGGCAACCACGACAGCGGCGCGCGTCTGGAAATTGCGCGTGAGCTTTGGGGGGCATTCGGCATCCATGTGGTGGGGGGGCTGAGGCGCGGGCCCGACGAGAAGGTGGATACAGACCGTCATATCATAGAAATCAAAGACCCCGAAGGGCGGAAGAAAGGCTATGTGGTGGCCGTGCCCTATGTGCATCCCCTCAATTTTCCCGACCTTACAGGCGATACGCCCCGCGAGGAACGTCCGCAGGCTTTCTTTCAGACTTTGTTGGATAAGGTGGCCGAGCGCAACGCCGACGGGCTCCCCGTGGTGCTGACGGCGCATCTTGCCGTGCGGGGCGGCGATTTTTCGTGTCATGAGAACGCTCCCAACCGCATCGGCGGCGAAGAATGCATACCTGCGGAAGTGCTGGGACAAGGTTTCGACTACGTTGCGCTCGGCCACATTCACAAACCACAGCCCATTCCCGGCACCGAGGGCAGGATGCGTTACAGCGGCTCGGTGCTTCCCCTGAACTTCGACGAAACCCATACGCATTCCCTCACCTTTGTGGAAATAGAGCGTCACGACGCCCCGCCGCAGGTACGCCTGATTCCGCTGCCGGCCACGATTCCCGTGCGCACGGTTCCCGCCGAGCCCGTGGAGTTCGAAGAAGCCTTGCGGGAACTGCGTCTTTTCCCCGCCGACGAAGAGGCCTATATCCGCGTGCACGTGAAGGCGAAAGACTTTCTGCCCTCGAACAGTGCCGAACGCGCCGTGCAGGCCTTAAACGGCAAGAAAGCCCGCTATTGCTCCATAAAGATGGTGAGCGAGGCGCTGTCGGCGCCGGTTGACGCGCCCCGGTTCCGTGTTTCGGAAATCCGCAGCACTTCGCCCGTGGAGATGGCCAAGATTTATTATAAGAACGAATACAACAGCGAGTTGGAGCCGGAATTGGAAGCGATGTTGCAGGAAGTCTGGCGCGAAACGCATCAAGATACAACGTCCGAAGCATGAAATTCAAGAAGCTTTATATCAACAATCTGGCTTCGCTCGAAAAGGCGGAAATCGATTTCGGGCATGCGCCTCTGGACAATCCCATTTTCCTGATATGCGGGGAAACGGGGTCGGGCAAGAGCACGCTTCTGGACGCGATTTGCCTGGCGCTCTACGACAGTTCGCCCCGCTTCAAGGCATCGTCTACCGATAAGTTCAGGCTCGCGGGCGTTTTCGGCGAGGTGGCCAACAACAACCCCATGCAGATATTGCGCGAGAATGCCGACAAGGGTTTCGCCGAGTTGGTTTTCGAGGGCAACGACGGGCGGGAGTATACGGCGCGGTGGAGTGTGCGGCGGATAAGGAAGCGCGGCATGGACGAGCACGAAAACGCCCGCGATTGGACGCTGAGTTTTGTGGAGGACAATACGGAAATCACTCTCAAGAAGATAGACGAGGTGAAGAACCGCATCGAGGATGCGGTGGGCTTGAATTTCGAGCAGTTCTGCCGCACGTCCATGCTGGCGCAGGGCGAGTTCACCAAATTCTTGAAAAGCAACGACACGGAAAAGTCGGCGATTTTGGAGAAACTCACCGATACGGGGCATTTTGCGCGCATGGGAACGCGCATCTACGAGAAGGCCGCCGGCAAGAAGCGGCTTTGGGAGCAGGCGGGGCGCGACATGGAGAACATGCAGGTGCTTCCGCAAGAACAGATTGCCGGGAAAGAGGCGGAAAAAACGGCGCTCACGGAGCGGATTTCCCTTCTTTCGGAAGAAACGCAGGTGTTGAAGAAGCGCTATGAATGGCGGAAGGCGCAGGAGGAGCTGAAGCGCAGGAAAGCGGAGGCGGACGAGGCGGTGAAGCGGGCGCAGGAGGGTGTGAACGGGGAGGACTACCGCAACGGAAAGCGGATGTTGCAGGAATGGGAGTTGTCTGAAGAGGCGCGTATGTGGCTGGAGCAGAGTAAGGTGGCCGAGCGGGAGGCGATGGCGGCGCAGGAGGGTTTGCAGGCGCAGGCGCGTGAATTTTCGGTGTTGCTGGGTGGAGTGAAGTATTTGGAAGCGTATATCAAGGACTTGGAGGCCAAGACGGCGGAATGGGAAAGCCGTGCGGGTATGGAGAAGGGCGCGGTGGTGGATATGCCGCAGGAAGAAAATGTGTTGCGGGCGTATGCACAGGCGCGTAACAGTGCCGAGCGTTTTTGGGAGAAAAACACGACGGCGCGGAAAACCGAAACGGAGGCGGCCGATTTGGAAAAGGCCTGTGCGGAATTGGCCTCGCATACCGAGGAACTGACGAAAAAGGCGCAGGAGGCGGAGGAAAGGCTGAAGAACGCCGAGGAGGATTTAAGAACCTTGCAGAAAGGGGTGGGCGATGTGGCCAAAGGTCTGCGCGCCACGCTCTCGGAGGGTGAGATATGCCCCGTATGCGGCAACAAGATAGAGAAATTGCTCACCGACGAATATTTCGAAACGCTTTACGCCCCCGCCAAAAAGCGGTGGGAAGAAGCCGAAAGGCTCCATAAGGCCGCCGATAATTCGCTCAAGACCAATTTGGCGGAGCGGAAGGCCAAGGGGGAGAGTTGGGAAGCGGCCAAGCGGCGCTTGCAGGAGAGCCGGAGCCAGCTTGCCGAGGCGGAAGCCTTGTTGGGAAAGACCTTGCAACTTCTGCCGTCGGCACCGGAGTTTGTGCCGGAGAAAGGGGAAGATTTGGTGGCTTTTCTCTCTGCCGAAGAGAAAAGGCGGCAGGAGCGCATGAACGTCTTGCAGGAATGGCAGAAGGTGCGCGCCGCCTGGGAAAAATGCCTGCAACCCTATCAGGACGCGGCGGCCCTTGTGGAAGAACTGAGAAGTGGATTTGAGGGCGGCGCGCACCTGCAACCCTCCGAAATACAGAAACAAAAAGACCTTATACCCCGTCTTTCGGACGTGAAGTCGAAAGTGGTGTCGTTGCGCGATCGCCGCGCCTCGGCCCTGCGGCAGAAAGAAGAACGGGAACAGGCTTTGATGGATTTCTACGCCCGCCACCCGGGTATAACCGAGGCGCGGCTCGCGCAGTTGTTGCAGAACAAGGAGCAGATAGAGAAAATCAAGGCTTTCTGCAAGCGGAAAGACGACGAACTTACCGCCGCCTTGGCCTTGCAGGCGCAGATGGCGAAAGACGGAGAACGGCATGCGGCGGACAGACCCGCCGAGGAGACGGAGCAGGGCACCGTGGAGGCCTTGTCCGCACTCTTGGCCGACAAGGAACGTGCGCGGGAGGAGAACCACCGCCTCTTGGGGGCGATAGAGCAGTTGTTGAAGGCCGAGGAAGCCCAACGCAGGAAACTTCTTGAGAAAAAGGCCGAAATGGAAAGTTTGAGCAAGGACTATGAACGTTGGGAACGGCTCAACAAACTCTTCGGCAGCGCCGACGGCAACAAGTTCCGAAAAATCGTGCTCAACTTCATGATGGATGAATTGCTCTCGCACGCCAACGAACATCTGCGCCGCCTCACCGACCGCTACCGCTTGGAAAGCAGTTTCGGTTCTTTCGTGATTTTAGTGCGCGACCTGCACGACGGAGGCAGCCTGCGCTCGGCTTCCTCGCTTTCGGGCGGCGAAAGTTTCTTGGTTTCGTTGGCTTTGGCCTTGGGGTTGTCGTCGTTCAACGGGGCGCGGGTCACCACCGACATTCTCTTTATCGACGAGGGTTTCGGCACCCTCAGCGGCAATGCCCTCGAACCGGCCGTGTCGGCCTTGGAACGTCTGCACAACAGCGATGGCCGCAAAGTGGCCATCATCAGCCATGTGGCCGCCCTGCGCGAGCGCATCCGCACGCAAATCAGGGTGGAGAGGGTGAATCCCACCAAGAGCGAAATCCGCGTGCTGGGATAGTCTATCGCGAAGTCTTTTGGCAATCTTCGCAGATGCCTTTTATCATGTAATTTATGGAATGGGCGGTGAAGCCCTCGGGAAGCGTGCTTTGCGGAATGGGCGCGGCGGGGAAACAATAGGTCTTGCGGCAATGTTCGCAATAGAAATGAACGTGAAGGTCGTGGATGCCGCAATGATCGGGGTCGGGACATCCTTCATACTTGATAACCCCTTCGCCGTCTTCGAAAGCGTGCACGAGATGATGTTCGAGAAAGAGGGTCAAGGCGCGGAATATGCTCGATTTATCCAAGGTTTCCAAAATCTCCTCCAACTCGGAAAGCGACACGGGGCGTTGCTGCGCCGCCAAGGCTTTCCATACCAAAATGCGGTTGGAGGTGGGCTTCACGCCGTGTGTGGCCAAATGATTCTCTGCGTTTTTTTCCGAAAGCTCCATGCTTGGGCAGGGTTTTCTACCAGTTCACGAAGGCGCGTTGATAGATGTCGTCCACAAGTTCTTCGGTGATTTCCTGAATCAGAGCCGATTCCACCGAAGAAAGGCTCAGACGGGCATCGTAGTCGCGGTAGCGTGAAAAGTTTTGGGTGAAGCTGAATTTGCTGTCGAAGCGGTTTACGTATTTCACCTGCACGGTGATGGTGAGGCGGTTGAGGGCGGCTTGGTCGTTGCCTTGAATGGATTGGGGCGTAACCGTATAGCCGGTAATGGAGCCCGAAAACTGCAAGTCGGCGAAGCCTTCCACAATGGGCAGACCGCTTTGGTTGCTCAGGTATTCGCGCAGATTGTCGGTGAAGACCGAACTCAGGGTGGGTTGCACCGAGGCGGCGCGGTTGCGGAAATAGCCTACGCTCAAAGTCTTGGCTTCAACGGGAATGGAGGCGCCCGTAAAGGAATATACGCCGCAGCCGCTTGTCAGCAGCATTCCCGCCACAAACAGCGCACTCGCCGCGCGTCTCATCATATTAATATAGGGGTTCCCGCTCATTCTTCCAAAGAAATGCCGTATTCCTTTATTTTGCGATAGATGGTGCGCTCGGAAATTCCCAATTCGGCGGCGGCCTTGCGGCGGTTGCCGTGGTTCTTCTCCAAGGCTTTCTCGATAAGTGTCCTTTCACCCTTTCCCAAACTCAAATCTTCGGACACCACTTCGGGGGTGTTGATGATTTCCACCGCCTCGGAAGGGGCGGGTGCATGGGGCATGGAGGGCAGAATGGTGTAGGAGGGTGCGGACGAAGGCGAGAACTGCGACACGGCCTGTTTGAGCTGCTGAATGTCTTTCTGCATGTCGAACAGCACGCTGTATAGGATTTCGCGTTCGGACATGCCGCCCGCCGCGTCGCGTCCGTGCCCCAAAAGCACCGGCAGGTTCGTGGCCTCGGTCTTGGGCAGGGAGCGTTGCAGGGCTTCGGCGCTCAACGGTCTTTCCTTCTCGATAATGGTGATTTGCTCGCTGATGTTCTTCAGCTCGCGGATGTTGCCGGGCCAGGGGTAGGAGAGCAACACGCGGCGGGCTTCGTCGCTGAGCGCGAGGGGGGGGATGTGATATTTCTCGCTGATGTCGGTGGAGAACTTGCGGAACAGGAGCTCGATGTCTTCGGGGCGTTGTTTGAGCGAGGGCACTTGAATGGTGATGGCGTTGAGCCTATAATAGAGGTCTTCGCGGAACTTGCCCATGCGGATTTGCTCGGGAATGTTGACGTTGGTGGCGGCCACTACGCGCACATTGGTTTTCTGCACTTTCGAGGAGCCTACCTTGAGAAATTCGCCGGTTTCGAGCACGCGCAGCAGGCGCGCCTGTGTGCTGATGGGCAGTTCGGCCACTTCATCGAGAAAAATCGTGCCGCCGTCGGCTTCTTCAAAATAGCCTTTGCGGGCTTCGCGGGCATCGGTGAAGGCGCCTTTCTCGTGTCCGAAGAGTTCGGAGTCGATAGTGCCTTCGGGAATGGCTCCGCAGTTGATAGCCACGTAGTTGCGGTGCTTGCGCGGGCTGAGCTCGTGCACGATTTTCGGGAAAAATTCCTTGCCCACACCGCTTTCGCCCAGCACCAGCACGCTCAGGTCGGTGCCGGCCACCTGGGCGGCGATGTCAATGGCGCGGTTCAGCAGGGGCGAGTTGCCGATGATGCCGAAACGTTGTTTGATGCTCTGCAGTTCCACC
>CAMWQD010000023.1 GCA_947176325.1 uncultured Bacteroidales bacterium
CGGTGCGCAAGGACGTAACGGCCAAGTGTTATGGCGGCGACATCTCGCGTAAGCGTAAGTTGCTCGAAAAGCAGAAAGAGGGTAAGAAGCGTATGCGTCAGGTGGGCAACGTACAGGTGCCGCAATCGGCCTTCCTTGCCGTGTTGAAGCTCGATTAGAACTGCACTAAAACCACTTTTCCCAAATCGAAATATAAAGTGTCCGCACGGAGAACGGTGATGTTTTCCCTTTCGGGCGTTTTGTCGAGAGTTTGCGTGACGGAAGCACGCGATACGAAACCTTTATTGCCGATTTTGTCGGTATAACGCGCTTCTGCATCGATTTTCTCCATATCGGAAAAATCCTTTTTCAAACAGTTGCAAAGAGAAGGCTGATAGTAGCGAAGCCTATTGTATAACGTTGCATAATCTTCTACGAAATAAACACTTGTAGGGTGATTCTCTATATGTTTCTCTATGGCGGAAAAAGGTTGAATATCCATAAAATGATAGGGAATCAACCCTAGACATATGTTCCATGCCCCCATACCTATTGCCGCGAGCATGATTCCACATGCGGAAAGACGAGTAGAAAAACGGGATGCCGCTACAAAAAGGAGCAGGGCGAAAGGTATCATCACCATAAATTCGGCGTTTCCATTGGATAGAAAAGCAAAAAATAGTTGTAGCAATGCTATAAGCAAATGCATGGAGGCGAAACCTGCGGGAACTGAAATTTCGGTAACTTCAACGGTCTTGACACTCCGCATCTTCTTCGTTACAACTTTTATTTCGAGCACAAAACAAATCAAAGTGATGATTATCCCTATCGCCAAGAAGGGATAGCGGGCAAGCAAGGAGGGAATATAGCCGTGCACTTGGAAAAAAGTGCGGACAAAGTTGACAGGCGTAAGGAATAAAGCCTGTTTGAGGGAAAAGCCCACTGCATCAACATAGAAATAGTCGTGAAACACATAGTGAAAAAACGAGGACGCTTCTTGTGGCACAGCCATCCAAACCGTCAAATAAACAACAGGAACTATCAACGAACCAAGCAGATATAACAAAACCCCTTTACATATATCCTTATCTTTAGGGCTGGAGATTATCATCCCTATACCCAACCCCAACCACCAAAAAAAGTGGATTTGATGAAACAGACAGGCGAGAGCGGCCAACAGACTTACGAAAAAAGGATTTTTCCCACGAATCCAAGCAAGGCTTCCCCATAGCGAAAAAACAAGAGGTATTATATAGGTTTCCGCCTCGGTGGCAAAGCGCATAAACCCCCAGCAGGCTCCAAGCGCCCACAAACAAGCTGTCGATATTTTTTCTGACAAAAAGGTCTTCAGTATCTGACGTGTAAGGAACAGGCAACCCGCAGCCGCCAAAGCATTCATCACACACAATAAAGAAAGAGTGTGGTTTATAAATAGCAATCTCGCTATCACATATCCCAAGGCATTATAAAGCAAATGATGCGGATAGAATATATCCACACCTTGTCGAATGTCGGCGGCATAAGAAAGACCGTCACAAGAATTATTGGTGGAGAAAAGCAGAAGATACAACCCTCCGAAAAACACCAAGGGAAACAAACTTCCTGTAAAAAAATCAAAAATTTTTCTTGGCTTCATAATTCTCACCCTCTCTATACGGATTTTCAAAAATAAAAATTATCTTTAAGCCTATGAAAAAATTGTTGCCCCTGATAGAAAAGGATCCGTGGCTGTGGCCTATGGCGGAACGCATCGAGAAGCGGTACAACGACTATGTGCAGACCAAATCGTGGATCGAGCGGGCGTGGGGCAGCCTCTATGACTTTGCCTCCGCGCACCGCTACTTCGGGCTGCATCTCGACACCGCCGCCGGGAAATGGACTTTCCGGGAGTGGCTGCCCCACGCCCGCCACGTCTTCCTTACCGGCGACTTCAACCTTTGGGATCAAACCTCCCACCCCCTGCACCGCGTGCAAAAAGCCGACGGCCCTTTCGGCAACATCGAGGGCGTGTGGGAAATTGAAATTCCCGCCTCTTCCGTCCCCTCCCTCACCCACCTCTCCCGCTACAAAATCTACGTGCAGGACTGCAACGGCAAATGGGCGATGCGTATGCCCGCCTACACCTTCCTCACGCAACAGGACGAAACGAGCAAGGATTTCTGCGCCGTGGTGTGGCAACCCGAAAAACCTTTTCCCTGGCGCGACACAGCTTTCCGCAGCCCCGATTTTTCGAAAACCACGCCCCTTATCTACGAAGCGCATATCGGCATGGCGCAAGAGCGCGAAGGGGTGGGCACCTACCGCGAATTCACCGAAAAAGTGTTGCCCCGCGTCAAGGCCGGAGGCTATAATGTGTTGCAGTTGATGGCCGTGGCCGAACACCCCTACTACGGCAGTTTCGGGTATCACGTGTCTAATTTCTTCGCTCCCTCCTCGCGTTTCGGCACCCCCGACGACCTGCGTGCCTTGGTGCAGGAAGCGCATCGGGCGGGCATCAGCGTGGTTATGGACGTGGTACACGCGCACTTCGTAAAGAATTTCAACGAAGGGCTCGACAGGCTCGACGGAACCGACGACCTTTACAGTTATGGCGCACAGGCGGGCACACACCCGCATTGGGATTCGCGCATGTTCAACTTCTCGCGCAACGAGGTGCGGCAATTCCTGCTTTCGAACCTGCGCTATTGGGTGGAGGAATTTCATTTCGACGGTTTCCGCTTCGACGGCGTTACGGCCATGATTTATTTCCACAGGGGCTATACCGATAATTTCGGCACCTACAAAAATTATTTCGGCGACCAAGTGGATAACAACGCCCTCATTTATTTGTGTTTGGCAAACGACCTCATCACCACGCTCAAACCCGGAACACATTTGAGCATGGCCGAGGAAGTGAGCGGTATGCCGGGCATGACCGCCCCGACGCAAGAGGGCGGCATGGGCTTCAACTACCGCCTCTCGATGGGCATTCCCGATTTTTGGATTAAGCTCCTCAAGGAACGCCAAGATGAAGATTGGGTGATGACGGAATTGTGGAGCACCGTGAACAACCGCCTCGCCAACGTGCCGCAAATCGCCTACGCCGAGAGCCACGACCAGGCCTTGGTGGGCGATCAGACGCTGGCTTTCCGTTTGATGGGCGCCAAGATGTATGATGCCATGACCACCCTGCGCAACGACCCTGTGGTGGAGCGCGGCATCGCCCTGCACAAGATGATCCGTCTGTTTTCGATGTTCGTGGGCGGGGAAGGCGGCGGCTGGCTCACCTTTATGGGCAATGAATTCGGACATCCCGAATGGATTGATTTTCCGCGCGAAGGAAACGGCTGGTCGTATCACTACGCCCGCCGCCAATGGGCTTTGGCCGACGACGGTCTGCTCCGCTACCGCTTCTTGCAGGATTTCGACCGCGCCATGCTGTCCTTGGCCGCGAGAATCAACCTGCGCACCTGCGATTTCGCATGGCTGCTGCATATCGACGAGGAGGGGAAGACCCTCTCTTTCGACGTGGCGGGCGACTATATCTTCGTATTCAACTGGCATCCGACGCAAAGCACGCCGAACTACGAAATTCCCGTGCGGCGCGAAGGAAAATACACCTTGCTCCTTTGCAGCGACGATATGCCTTTCGGCGGCTTCGGACGGGTGGAGCCGGGGGGCGAATACTTCACGAAAAACGGCAAGCTTTCGCTCTACAACATCAACCGCGCCGCACAAGTTTTCTACAGAAAAGACTAAATTTGCCCGATTTTTCAACGACATGGCGAAAACGAAAGTAAAAACCGCTTTTTTTTGCAGTAATTGTGGCGCACAATCGCCCAAATGGGTGGGACGTTGCCCCTCCTGCGGGGAATGGAACACCTATACCGAAGAGGTGATTGAACGGGAAACCCGCTCCAACGGCTGGAACAACCCCGCGGCAGCCCCGCGGAAAGGCTCCAAGGAATCCCGTCTCGTGCGCGACATCCAAACCGAAGAAATCCAACGCATCGACACCGGCAACAACGAACTCAACCGTGTGCTGGGCGGAGGTTTGGTGCCCGGGTCTTTCGTGTTGGTGGGCGGTGAACCGGGCATCGGCAAGTCGACCTTGATGTTGCAGGTGGCCTTGCAGATTCCGCACGGCAAGAAAGTGCTTTATGTGAGCGGGGAGGAAAGCGCGCAACAACTGCGCATGCGTGCCGAGCGGCTGGGTCTTACCGAAAGCGGCTGCTTCATTCTCACCGAAACCGACATGGACGAGATTTTTGCCCAGACGCAAGCCGTCCAACCCGATATTTTGGTGGCCGACTCCATTCAAACCCTCACCTCCTCCACTATCGAGGCTTCGGCGGGCAGCATCTCGCAGATTAAGGAATGCGCCGCCCTCTTCCAACGCTTTGCCAAAGAATCGGGCACCAGCGTGTTCGTGATAGGCCACATCACCAAAGACGGCAACATCGCGGGCCCCAAACTTTTGGAACATATCGTCGACACCGTTCTGCACTTCGAAGGCGACCGCAACTACGGCTACCGCATCCTGCGCTCGGTGAAGAACCGCTTCGGGAGCACCAACGAAATCGGCATCTACGAAATGCAGAACAACGGTTTGCGCGAGGTGAGCAATCCGAGCGAAATCCTGCTCTCGCAACGTGAGGAAAACCTCAGCGGCACGGCGGTGGCGGCCACTTTGGAGGGTCTGCGCCCCATGATTGTGGAGGTGCAGGCGTTGGTGAGCCAAAGCGCCTACAACGTGGCGCAACGCTCGGCCACGGGCTTCGACATACGGAGGCTCAACATGCTCTTGGCGGTGCTGGAAAAACGGTGCGGCGCCAAATTGGCACAGAAAGACGTGTTCATCAATATAGCCGGCGGCCTGCGGGTGGACGACCCCGCCATCGACTTAGCCGTTATCGCCGCCGTGTTGAGTTCGGGACAGGACGCCCCTCTCAATCCTAAGGATTGCTTTGCCGCCGAAGTAGGTCTCACCGGCGAGATACGCCCCGTCAGCCGCCTCGAACAACGCTTGGCCGAAGCCGAGAAATTGGGTTTTGAACGTGTGTTCGTTTCCAAATACGGGCTCAAGGGTATTCCCTCCAAATACAATTCCAAAATCGTGGCGGTGGGAAATCTTTTCGAGCTGTTTCAAAAAATATTTTCCGAAAAATGAAAATCTGCACCACCAAAGACGAATTGCGCCGGAGTTTGAGCGCCTTGCGGAAAGGCGGAAAAAGCGTAGGCTTCGTACCTACCATGGGCGCGCTCCACGAGGGGCATGCCTCGCTCTTCAAGGCCGCCCGCCGCGAGAACGACATATTTGTGGCGAGTGTGTTCGTCAACCCCATCCAGTTCAACAATCCCGAAGACCTCAAGAACTATCCCCGCGATTTCGGGGCCGATACCGAAATTTTGGAGGAAACCGGCTGCGATATTGTATTTCACCCCTCTCCCGAAGAAATGTATCCCGATGGAAGCCAACCGAAAACCTACTCTTTCGGTGCTTTGGAGAGCGTTATGGAAGGAGCGCAACGCCCCGGACACTTTGCGGGCGTAGGCGTGGTGGTGGGTATGCTTTTCGAACTCACCGAACCCACACGCGCCTATTTCGGAGAAAAGGACTTTCAGCAAGTGGCCGTAATCCGCAATTTGGTGCGGCAAATGGGCATAGACGTGCAGATTGTTTCCTGCCCCATCAAGCGCGGTGAGGACGGTTTGGCACTGAGCAGCCGCAACGCCCTTCTCACGCCCCAAAACCGCGCCAAGGCCCCCTTTATCTACGCCACCCTTTCGGCAAGTGCGGAAATCGTGAAGGCGAATCCGCAAACCAGCTGCGCCGACATCAAAAAATTCGTGGAGGAGAGAATCGCCTCGCAAGCCGAAATGAAATTGGAATATTTCGAAATCGCACATCCCGATACCTTGCAGACCGCCCCGCCTGATGCCCCCGCCCAAGGGAATGTAGGGTTTATCGTGGTATGGATGGGAAAAGTTCGCCTTATCGACAACATACGTTATTAAGAAATCATGAGCGAGAATCAAACGGATATAGCCTTCAACGCCGCCGACTACAGCGACGATGCCATAAAGACCCTCAAGTGGAACGAACACATCCGCCTGCGCCCCGGTATGTATATCGGCAAGCTGGGCGACGGCTCGAGCCAGGACGACGGCATCTACGTGCTTCTGAAAGAAGTGGTGGACAACGCCATCGACGAGTTTGTGATGGGCAACGGCAAGACTATCGAAGTGACCCTGAAAGAGAATACCGTTGTTGTGCGCGACTACGGGCGTGG
Source organism: uncultured Bacteroidales bacterium (assembly GCA_947176325.1). Lineage (GTDB taxonomy): Bacteria > Bacteroidota > Bacteroidia > Bacteroidales > P3 > Pullibacteroides. Next base: position 6,252 of record CAMWQD010000023.1, read on the forward strand.
CATTCCTTTGGGAAAGGTGGTGGCCTGTGTGTCGGAGATGAATACGGGTGCCAAATACGACTCCAAGACCTTCAAGAAGTCGGTGGGGTTAAACGGGGTGGGAACCAAGGCCGTCAATGCGCTTTCGAGCTGGTTTTTGGTGGAAAGCGTGCGCGACGGCGAGAAGAAACGCGCCGAATTCCTCAACGGGGTGCTCGAAAAGGAAGAATTGGTGAAGACCAACGAGCGCAACGGAACCCGCGTGAGCTTCACGCCCGACGAGCAGATGTTCGGCAACTATCACTTCATAGAAGACTACATAGAAGCGATGTTGTGGAATTACGCCTACCTCAACAAAGGCCTCACCATTCAATACAACAAGAATAAAATCAAGAGCGAAAACGGCTTGCGCGACCTCTTGATAAGCCGCATGGACGGCAATCCCCTCTACCCTATCGTGCATATCGAAGACGAGGATTTCGAATACGCCTTCACCCATGTGGATAAATTCTACGGCGAGGAATATTACAGTTTCGTGAACGGGCAGCACACCACGCAGGGCGGCACGCATCAGAGCGCATTCCGCGAGGCTTTCGCCAAAACCGTCAAGGAATTCTACAAGAAAGACTACGACACGGGCGACATCCGCACGGGTCTTATCGCGGCGGTGAGCGTCAAGGTGATAGAGCCTGTGTTCGAGAGCCAGACCAAGACCAAGCTCGGCTCCATTTATATGGATAACAGCGAGGAAGCCCGCAAGGCCGACAACCGCGAGACGTTGCGCAATTATGTAATGACCTCGCTCAAGAAAAACCTCGACGACTATCTGCATATCAACGGCGACGTGGCCGAAGCCATGCAGCGCAAGATTATCGAAAGCGAGAAAGAGCGCAAGAGCATGGCCGACCTCAAGAAGATAAGCCGCGAAAGCGCCAAGAAAGTGAACCTGCACAACCGCAAGCTGCGCGACTGCCGCATTCACTACGATTCCAACCACGATTTGCGTCTGCAAACCACTTTGTTCATCACCGAGGGTGATTCGGCCACGGGAAGCATCACCAAGAGCCGCGATGCCAACACGCAGGCCGTTTTCTCGTTGCGTGGAAAGCCGCTCAACAGCTTTGGCCTGAGCCGCAAGATTGTATACGAAAACGAAGAATTCAATCTCCTGCAGGCGGCCTTGAACGCCGGCGACGACATCGAGAACCTGCGCTACAACAATATTGTCATCGCCACCGATGCCGATGTGGACGGCATGCATATCCGCATGCTCCTGCTCACTTTCTTCCTGCAATTCTTTCCCGACATCGTGAAGGCGGGGCATCTGTATATCTTGCAGACGCCGCTTTTCCGCGTGCGCAACAAGCAAAAGACGTTCTACTGCTATAATGAGGAGGAACGCGCCCAAGCCATAGAAACGCTTGGCGGAAAGCCCGAAATCACCCGATTCAAAGGTCTCGGCGAGATTTCGCCCGAAGAATTCAAGGTGTTTATCGGGCCGCAGATGCGCCTCGACCCTGTCATCATGAAAAAAGACCAGGGCATAGGCGAAGCCATGGAATTCTTTATGGGAAAGAACACGCCCGACCGTCAGGGTTTCATTATGGAAAACCTCCGCACGGACATAGACGTGGATTAGAAGGGAAGAACGCGCTTAGTTCACCACATTGACGGGCTTGCCCGCAAAGAAGCTGATGATGTTGCCGAGCGCCTCCGCACTCGTGGCCTCGCGCGTTTCGTGGGTGGCGGTGCCGATATGCGGAACCAACACCACATTCGACAACATATAGAGTTTCTCGTTCACCACGGGTTCTTTCTCAAACACATCCAATCCCGCGCCCGCAATTTGGCCGCTCTCCAACGCCTGTGCCAAAGCCGCCTCGTCCACCACGGCACCCCGCGCGGTATTGATGAAATATGCCGTGCTTTTCATCTTCCTGAATTCCTCGGCTCCTATCAAATGCGTGTTCTGCGCATTGAGCGGCACATGCACGCTCACCACATCCGCCTGCGCAAGCAGCGTATCCATATCCACCCGCTTGTATCCCGGCACTTCGGTGTGACGGTTGCAATAGATTACGTTCATGCCGAATACCTCGGCTTTCTTGGCCAAATTCTGCCCGATACGCCCCATTCCGATGATGCCGAGCGTCTTGCCCTCCAAAGTATGGCCAAGCGTGTCGGTTTTCCACAAGGCTTCTTTCTGCAAGCGTATCTTGATGTTCATCTCGCCTATGCGGCGGCAGACGGCCAGCATCAAGGCCATGGCGTGTTCGGCGGTGGGGTTGCAGACCGCCTTGGGAGTATTGGTCACGGCAATGTTCTTGCTTCGGGCATAGGCGGTGTCTATATTGTTGAAACCCGCCCCGAAATTGGAAATCAACTTGAGGTTACGCCCGGCATCGATTACCTCGTTGGGCACGGGATCGGTGAAGAACGAAAGCAAGGCATCGTAGTCGGAAATCAACTCCCGCAGATGTTCGGGGCTAAACTTTTCCTGGCCGTCTTCGGGAAAGGTAACTGTCCAATCGGCCGGCACATTGGCGAAAGGCGACCGCGGAATCTGGTGGGCGATAAGTATTTTCATCAACACATTTTTTAGAACGCAAATATACTTTATTCCTCCAGCAACTTCGCTCATAGTTCGGGCAGGCCTTCGGCAGCGCGTTTCTGAATGAAGTGGACGGGGTTGTCGATACGGCTCAGGTCGGGACGGGCGAGGTCTACCAAATAGACGGGAATGTCCTTGCGTATGGAAAATACCAAGGCCGCGGCGGGATACACCGCAAGAGAGGTGCCGCAGACAATAAAGATGTCGGCGGTGGAGGCGATACGGCAGGCGGCATCGTAGTTGGGCACCGATTCGCCGAAGAAAACCACGTGCGGACGCAGCAAATCGCCGTGTTCGTCCTTGGCCTCCACCGCCTCCTGCCAAACGGAAGCGTAGCGGTCTACGTCTTCCCCTTGTTCTACAGCCTTCACCGCCTCTCCCCAACCCGCTATGGGATAAATCCTTTCCGCATCGCGCATACTCCGCAACTTGCTCAATTCCCCATGCAGATGCGTAATGCGGGTGCTCCCTGCGCGTTCATGCAAATCGTCTATGTTTTGCGTAATCACCTCCACTTCGTAGGCACGTTCCAACGAAGCAATGGCCGTATGCGCCGGATTGACCCGTTTTTCGAGCAGTTCGCGACGGCGTTTGTTGTAGAACTCTATCACCGTGGAACGGTTGAATTCCAAGGCTTCGGGCGTGCAGACGTCTTCTATCCGATAGTTCGCCCAAAGGCCGTCCGAATCCCTGAAGGTGGCGATGCCACTGTCGGCGCTCACCCCCGCCCCCGTAAAAACAACTATTTTTTTCATCTCTACTATCTATATGTCTATATTGCAAGTATACTCACAAAAACGTTGCGAAACAAACTTTTTTGGAATAGACATACAGATACTGTAATCCGTTACCGAGCAAATAATTCTTCGTAGTCGGATTTACCATTCCGATACGAAGCCTCCATAGAATCAAGTATTTGTTGATAACTCTCCTTGTCTTTGTACCAACTTTGGGGCGGATACCAACGGACGTCGTTCCGCTTTTGGGTTTTCTTCATCCGCGCGCCTTCAAAAGTGTCCGGTTGAGCACCACGGTCGGTATAGGAAATCATGAAACCTCCTGTTGTTTCCCGCAGAGACGGGTCATCGCCGGGCACCCAAGCTCCAGCCTTCACCGAATAAGTTTCCAATTTTCCGAACCGGAATTCTCCCGTTTCAGGATTACGGTCAAGCATCTCTATTCTATAACGCCGAGACTGCGCGGTCAAAGTAGTGAAATCGTTAACAAGCATCAATCCATTCACCATCAAACCTAAAAGCGCGTCGCCCTTGGGATTTACCAATATATTATGACCTGTCAGTAAACCTCCTTCCACAATAAGCCATCGCTTGGCCGGGTTTGCAACATCTTTCTGAATACCGACAATCTTAAAGGGGGTTTGAAACATATTGAAAGAAACTTCTCCATCCTTGTCAACATAGCGTTTTTCCGGGTCGAACATAACGGCCATGAAACCGTAATTTTCGGCTCCGTAGGGGTTCGTCTCAGCCCCTTTCTGATTGATTTCCGCATACACGGGTATCGGATTTCCCTCAAAAGTTATTTGCCCCAAATAGAATCCGAAGTTATCCGGCGCCTCTTCTTCCTCTTTTTTTGCGAAATTGACGGTGATGGTTTGGTCGGCAAATACGGCAAACGGTTTCCCAACCTCAGGGGCTTTCAAGACCTTCGCATCCGTTTCAAGGGAGCGCACGGCCCAGTCTTTATTGGGCGAAGCGGAAACAGTGACCTCCTTTCCATATTCGATTTTTCCTTTCGGGGAAACGGACACCGAACCGCCCTC
>CAMWQD010000024.1 GCA_947176325.1 uncultured Bacteroidales bacterium
ATGCTTGCCGGATAGAGGAGAATCCCGAAAGCGAGTTGGGTTTGCAACAGGCTTTCCGCCACGGGAGCCACCGCCTTGGCAAACAGAAGCCCCAACAGATAAGAAAAGGCCGTGAGCAAGATTGCCTCCACCACCAAACGGAAAACAATACCGCCACGGGAAGACCCCAACAGACGGCGGGTAGCCATTTCCTTGGCTCGGCTTCCCGATTGCGCCACGGTAAGATTGATATAGTTAAACACCGCGAACAGCAAAATAATCAGGCCTACTGCAAACAGCACCAGCACGAGGCGTCTGGAACCGAACATCAGATTATTGGTGGTACCGAAACCTTCAAAATAAGTATCTTTCAAAGAAACGAAACGCATATCTTGCGCATATCCCAAGCGATAGAGCCAATAGCGTTCCTTAAACATTTCCAAAATATCTTCCCGATGCACATTCAAATCCTTACCCGGATAGAGTTTGTAGAAATTCGCACACGCCCCCGCATTACTCGCATTGTCTTTGGCTATGGCAAAATTGAACTCCTTTATTCTTTCGAGCCTAAACAGTATATCCGCATACGGAATTGTGGAATGAGCGATATCTTTCATCACACCGGAAACCACCACCGTGGTGGAATCGGAAATGCGGAGGCTCTGCCCTATCGGGTCTTCCGAACCGAACAGTTTGCGGGCAAAGGTTTGGGAAACAACCGCACTGTATTCGTCCTGCAACACGGTTTCGGGGTTGCCGCTTAACAAAGGAAACGAGAAAAAGGTAAAGAAATTGTCTTCCACACCCAACGCCCGAGTCTTTACCCAAGCATCGTCATGCCACTGCACGGTAAATGAATTAAAATAGGGACACACCGGACTTACCTCTTCGATATCGGCATAGCGTTCCTTGAGCCAATAGGGAACAGGCAAGGCGTCCTGTGGTGCGGCAATTCCGTCAATATCACAGAAACCGACATAAATCCGGTCTTTATCCTTATGGAAATTGTCGGTGGAAAATTCCTGCCATGCGTAGAGGAATATCAGCACCACGAACATCAACGAAACGGCAAGCCCGAAGATATTGATGGCGGTATAAACCTTGTTCCGGTTGAGGAACTTGATGAATGAATGAAAATTAATCATGGTTTTTGCAATAAAAGGGTGAACACAGCCGATTTTCTTACACGAAAGCGCCTACCGAGGCCACGATGCTTCCGTCGAAAAGGTTCACGATACGGTGCGCCAAACTTGCATCGTGCTTGGAGTGCGTCACCATCACGATAGTGGTGCCTTCGGCATTGAGCTCGCTCAAGATGCGCATCACCTCGGTGCCGTTCTTGGAGTCGAGGTTTCCCGTAGGTTCGTCGGCAAGAATCAGTTTGGGATTGCTCACCACGGCGCGCGCAATGGCCACGCGCTGTTGCTGTCCGCCCGAAAGCTGCTGCGGAAAATGCTTGGCGCGGTGGCTCAGCCCCACCCGTTTGAGAATGGCGTTGACACGCTCCCTGCGCTCGCTTGCCTTGATATTGAGATAGAGCAAGGGCAGTTCCACATTCTCGAACACGTTCAATTCATCTATCAAATTGAAACTTTGAAAGACGAAACCTATCGTGCCTTTCCTGAACCGCGTTCTTTCGCGTTCCTTGAGCGAACCCACTTCCTGCTCCAACAGGCGGTAACTGCCCGAAGTGGGATTGTCCAACAGGCCGAGGATATTGAGCAGCGTGGACTTTCCGCATCCCGAAGGTCCCATAATCGCCAGGAACTCCCCTTCCTTCACTTCCATATTCACTGCATTGAGCGCCACGGTCTCCACCTCTTCGGTACGGAACACCTTGCTTACATTCTCCAGTTTAATCATCGCTTCCATATTCTTTTGGGTTTTCATTTCAATATCAAGATTTCGTGACCGCGAAAGGTTTCGTAGCCCGAAACGATCACGCGCTCGCCGGCCTCCAGGCCTTCCAACACCTCATAATACTGCGGATTCTGACGGCCTATGCGGATATTGCGCTTATAGGCTTTGTTTCCCTCGGCATCCAGCACGTAAATCCAGCTGCCGCCCGTGTTCTGAAAGAACGTGCCCTTGGGGATGAGCAGGCTTTCGGCGCTCTGTCCCAACTCCAAGTTGATGTAGTAGGTCTGCCCGCTGCGGATATTCTCGGGCCGCGCGTCGGTAAAGACAAAATCGGTACGGAACTTGTTGGAACGCACCTCCGGATAAATCTTCCGCACCGCCAGCGAAAACTGCGTTCCCTGGCGTTCAAAGGTGGCGGGAAGCCCCGTATGCACGCGGTCTATATAGTGTTCGTCTATCAAGGCCTGCACCTTGAAATCCGAAAGGTCGTTGATCTGGCCTATCTTTTGCCCTGCCGCCACGTTCTGCCCCAACTCCACATCGAGCAAGCCCAACTCGCCGTCTATCTGCGAGCGGATATCCAACTGCGCCTTGCGCTGCCGCACCAATTGCAGGTTGCGCCGCATATTGGCAAGACTGTTTTCCATTTCCTCCATTTGGATGCGCCGCGAAAGGGAGTCTTGTTTGAGCCGCCTGTCCACCAACTCGTATTTGCGGCTCGCCAACTCGTAGTCTTCCTTGGCCTTAAGATACACTTCCCTGGCCACCAAATCTTCTTCGTAGAGGCGTTTCTGCTGTTCGTAGGCGCGGCGGGAACGCGAAATCTCCATGTCGAGCTGCAAACGCTCGGTCATGTTGCTGAGCTTGTCCTGCTCCATGGTTACCTGCGTGTTCCGCAAGAAATTCTGCTTCTCGGCCAACTGCGCCTCGGCGTCCAAAATCTGCAATTCCAGATTGGAGTTGGCCAGCCGCACGATGATGTCGCCTTTCCTCACCTGTGCGCCTTCTTCCACCACCTTTTCGCGCACGATGCCGCCCTCCTCGGGGCTTATCTGCACCACGGCGATAGGCTGCACCTGCCCATCTACACGGATAAAGTCGTTGAACTCGCCCCGCTCCACGGTCACAACCGAAATCCCGCGCCTCTCCACGCGCAAGGTGGAGGCATGACTGCCGAAGATAACCCACAGCAAGACCGCCAGCACGAATCCGCCCCCAATCAAATAGGGAATGTGCTTTTTCTTGAGGCCTTTTTTCTTTTCCAAGATTCTGTCCATTTTTTAACAATTTCTCGAAAGTTATTTTGACGGATGAGATGCGAGGCGGACAAGAAACGGTGCGAAGGAGCGTACTTTTGTACGTGACTGAGCTACCGTGATTGTCCAACGAAGCAGATCGCCGTCAAAATAACTTTCAATATAAGGAACCGTAGCGGTAATAATCAACCATCTTTCTCCGCAACTCCAGCAACCAAACCCTTTGCAGATACTCGGCCTGCGACTGCAGCAAGGTATTGGCGTAGGTCTGCACGTCCAAAGGCGTCACCAAGCCTTCTTCGTACTGGCGCAGCGCGATGCGGTAGGCAATGGAGTCGCTCTCCACCTTGCGCTGCATCTGCAAGGCTTCCTTGGCATAGCCGTTGCAGTCCATCACCGCCTGTTCAATGGCATCGTGCAGCTGGCGGAGCGATTCGTTCTCGTCCTCGCGCGCGGCGAACATGGCGTTGCGCGATTTACGCAGGGCGGTGTTTCGGCTCAGGCCGTCAAAAATAGGGATATTCATGCCCACCGCCACATATTCGCCCCGGTTGTTGCGGAACTGTTTCTTGAAACTCTGCGTATATCCGTCTATATAGTCGGTGTTGAGGCCCGCCTGCACGTAGATGTCGGGAAAAAGCGCACCGATGCGCATCTTGTAGTCCAGTTGCGCCGCCCGAAAACGGTACTTGGCCTGCAAGGCCGACGGATGGGTGGTTTTGGCGCGGTCAAAAATAGATTCGGCATCGGATTCCGCCGCCACCAACGAGATTTCGGGCAAAGTGGTGTCGAGTTCCAATGTGCGGTTCAGGGGAAAATTCATTACCTGCTTGAGCGTAAGCAAGGCCGAGCGGTACAGGTTCTGCTGACGGGTCAGTTCGTAGTCGTCGGCCGCCACCTGACTTTCGAACTGGGCGATATCCGCCTTGCCGCGCAATCCCAACGCTTCTTCACGCCGCACCTTAAGCAGGTTGCGTTCGCTCTCGGCCAGTTTCAAGGCCGAAAGGCGCGCCGTTTGCCGATAATACACCGCATCGGCAAAGGCCTGCATGGTGTTCATCGCCGCCTCGTCTTCGAGCCGCTGTATCTCGTTCCTGCCCATTTGCAGGTTGGAGGATGCCAACATCCACTGCTTGACGTAACGTCCGCCGCAAAACAGCGGAAGCGAGGCGGAAAGCCCGTAGGAATTGTAAAACGATTGCACGTTGTTGTAGGTGTTCGTCACCGGGTCGATGGAACGCCCGAAATTATACTGCGCGCCCACCGAAGCGTTCACGGAGGGAAAGAAAGAAGCGATGGCCTGGTCGCGTTCGGCCTGATAGGAGGCGGTTTGGTAGCGTTGTTTCTTCACCGCATACGAATTCTCGGAGGCATAGCGCATACAGTCTTCCATCCTCCACACCGAAACCGTATCGCCGTTTGCCAAGAGCGATGCCGAAACAAGGCATCCCGTTGCCAAAAGTAAAATCCTGCTTGTTTTCATCACGGCGATAATATAGAAGCAATGTCCGTGCCAAAAATATAAAAAAAAGTAAACCAGCAAAATAAGAAAAATCACAAAACAACAAGTGTCCAATTTCAAGACACTCCCTGTCTAAAAAATAGACAATAGAGAATCAAAATTACGGAAACAGCAGCGTAAACACAGTGGCGGTATCGTCGGAACGCATCGTGAGCTTTCCGCCCGAAAGCCGCATCAGTTGCAGGGAAACCGCCAGCCCGATGCCGCTGCCGTCTTTCTTGGTGGTGAAGAACGGCAAAAAGATTTCTTCGGCCACCTCCGGATCTATCTTGGGCCCGTTGTTGCCGATTTCGATACGCACCGCGCCCGTGGCATCGCCGTAGGCTTGAATCTGAATCCTGCCGTCCGTGCGCTCCGTGCCGAGCGCCTGCCGTGCATTCTTGAGGATATTGAGCACCACCTGCCGAATCAGACTTTCATCGGCAAACACCATTAAATCGGCAGGTTCCACCTTTATTTCGGTAGCGATTTCCTGCATCCCCCACACCGAATGGCGCGCCAACTCCAGCGTCTGCCGCAAGAATCCGCCTACATAGAAAGGCGCGGGGTCGGGCTCGGGCAAACGGGTAAACTTGCGGTAGGAATCCACAAAGGCAAGCAGGCCTTTGCCCGTTTCCCGTATCGTCTCCAAGCCTGTGCGGAGGCCGGCATCCCTGTTCTGATAAGTATCCAGCAGGGTATCGCTCAAGGAAGTCATAGGCGTAACGGCATTCATGATTTCGTGGGTCAACACGCGCGTGAGCCTTATCCAAGCCTGCGTTTCCTTTTCATCGAGTTCGTGTTCTATGTCGTTCAAAGCCACGATACGCAGCGAACCTTTGGGCAAATGGATAAACGAAGTTCTTACCGACACTTGCCGGCTACCTCTTTCGTTGTTGAACGAAACCGTTTGCGATACGCCCGCCGAGGCTTCCCCGATAGCCTGCGCCAAAGCCGCGCTCACACGCTCTATCTGCCGCAGGTGCGTTACCATTTCCAATCCCGTCAGCGTGGCGGCCGCCTTGTTGTAGAGCACCACCGCATTGCGTTCATCGAGCACGATGATGCCCGTATCGACCGCTTTCAGAATTTCGCCATACAAGGCTTCCTGCTGCCGTATCTCCTGCCGCGTTTCGGAAACCATGCGCACGATGCGGTTCAGCGAGCGGTTCACCGCCCTGTCGAACACGCTTTTTTCCGAATAACGGAACATCGGGTCGCCGTTCTCCAAGGCTTCCATCAGGTCGTGTATCTTTTCGGCGCGGCGTTTCTGAAGCCGGTAGGCCCGCCACATCGTCCAAAGCCATGCCACCGCCGCCGCTACAACGGCCCACAGAACCCAATCTTTCATCTATAGTCCGTATTTCTTGATTTTGCTGTAGAGGGTCTGACGGGCTATGCCCAGCGCATTGGCCACCGCCGAAAGGTTGCCGCCGTATTTGGCGATTGCCTGACGTATCATAAGGCGTTCCATGTCTTCGATACGCATATCGCCTGTTTCCTGAAGCCCCTGCATGGGGAGGATGTCCGGCGACTGGGAGGCCATTTCGAAATGCTCCGCGCCCAACACCTCGGTATCGGCCATGATGACGGCTTTCTCCACCACGTGTTCCAATTCGCGGATATTGCCCGGCCAAGGATAGACGATCAAGGCGTTCAAGGCTTCCTTGGTCAGCGTGATGCCGGGTTTTCCGTACAGAGCACCGTATTTCTGCGCAAAATTCTTGGCCAAGGGCGCAATGTCTTTGGCCCGCTCGCGCAAAGCGGGAATCTTGAGTTCCACGGTGTTGATGCGGTAAAACAAATCTTCCCGGAAGGTGCCTTGGCGCACCATGTCGCGCAGATTGCGGTTGGTGGCGCAGACAACGCGCATGTTTACGTTTACGGGGGTATTGCCGCCCACCCTGACGATGCTTTTCTGTTGCAGGGCGGTGAGCAGTTTGGATTGCAGATGATAGGCAAGGTTGCCGATTTCGTCTAAAAACAGCGTGCCTTGGTGCGCCAGCTCGAACTTGCCCACACGGTCTTGACGGGCATCGGTGAACGCGCCTTTTACATGGCCGAACAGTTCGCTTTCGAACAGCGATTCGGTAATCGCGCCCATATCCACCGTCACCAGCGCGTGGTTCCTGCGTTTGGAGAGGCGGTGAATCTCCGCCGCCAACAGGCCTTTTCCCGTTCCGTTCTCGCCTGTAATGAGGACATTGGCATCGGTGAGCGCCACATGTTCCAAAGAGTCGCGGAGCGTCTGCATGGCATCGCTTTCACCCCAAAAGAGTTGATTGGCGGCTTCGTCCTCGGGGGATGCCGCCGGGGGGATGCGAGGGGCGTCGCCTTGCTTGCGAAGACAGGCGTTTTGCAGGCTCGACAGAAGTTTTTCGTTCGAAAAGGGCTTCACCACAAAATCGAACGCGCCTTCCTGAATGCCGCGCACGGCAAGGTCTATATCGGCATACGCCGTAAACAGCACCACCTGCACCGCCTCATCGCGTTTTTTGATTTCCCGGAGCCAGAATAGCCCTTCATTGCCGTTGTTGATGCCGGTCTTGAAATTCATGTCCAGCAACACCGCATCCGGCTTCTCGGTCTGCAACGCAAAGGGTATGCGGTTCGGGTCGGAAAGCGTGACCACCTTGCCGAAACAAGGCGTCAGCAACATCTCCACCGCCTTCAACACCGCCGCGTTGTCGTCCACCACAAGAATGCTATGTTTCCTTTTCATAAAGCCCCATTATCACACAATGAATCGGCAAAGTAACGAAAAAAGATCGGTTTGCAAGCATGGAATGAAACTTCGCTCTCTCTCCGAAGATGAAGCCTGCAGTACATCAGACAAACCGCCGAGAAAGATTTGACGACAGAAAATCGCGGATATAGATATGTTCGATTCCCTCATAAGTGGACTCAAAAGAACGTTCTCCCGAAACAACAATTTTGGGATAGTTATCCTTAATCTTCAATAGATTGCCGAATTCACGCGAAATAGTTTCAGGTCGCGACAACTCAATGGCAACCTGCACATACAATGTTTCCCCGTCTCGGGTGCATACAAAATCTATCTCTTCGCTTGCCAAGGTGCCGACGTTTACATTGTAGCCGCAAGCAATAAGATGGTTGCAGACAATGTTTTCCAAGCGTTTCGCCTTGTCCTGCGGTTTATATCCGGCTACGGCATTGCGGATACCCATGTTCTCGAAGAAGTATTTTTCGCCACGTTCAAAAAACTTCTTGCCGGCAATATCGTATCGACCGATACGGTGTACAAGAAACGCCTCCTGCAACGCATCGGCATATTCCGAAACCTGATTGGCGGCAATCTTCACATTCTGGCTTTTAAGGAAATCGCTGATGCTTTTCGAAGAAAAAAGACTGCCGACATTATTCGCCAAAAATCGAATCAACTGTTCGAGAAACACCGTGTTGCGAATCTTCTTTCGCCGTATGACATCGCGCAGCACGATAGTCGAATAAATGCTGTTGATATACTCCATCGCCACGTGTTCCTCCAGCGGAAGGTTAATCAAATAGGGCAGACCTCCGAAATGCATATATTTTTCCAGCGAATCATCGTCGTTGGGCAGTTTATGGAATTGCAAGAATTCAAGATATGAAAGACTGTAAATAGTGAATTCCACATAGCGACCGCCCAAATCGTTCGCCAAATCGCCGGAAAACATTTTGGAATTGCTCCCGGTAATGTAGATATCGTTATTATCGTTCAAAGCCAATGAACGAATGGCAAGGTGGAAATTCTCAATATCCTGTACCTCGTCCACAAATATATAGTTCCGCCTATTTTCGACTAAGCGTTCTTTCACATAATCGTAGAGAGAGCGATAATCCCGAATAAATTCAAATTCAAGATCTTCCTTGTTGATATAGATGATGTTCGCCTTCTTTTCCTCAGTCTTGACAAGATTGATTAGCTGATACAGAATGTAACTCTTTCCCACACGGCGATGCCCAACCAAAACCTTTACGGCATTGGTTCGCATAAAGGGCCTAATACGCTCTATATAAGTATCACGAGGATATATCGCAGTAGGTATAGCCGTCATTGTAAATTCTATTTATGAATACAATTTTCTGCAAATATAACAATAATTATAATTACGATTACAATATTTTTAGTCTCACAAATGCATCACCCCCTCCCGATACCCTCTCAGTTCCGATTCGGGAAGAAGCGCTATCGCGCGGTCGAGTTCGCGGAGAATAATGGCTTGATCGTTCGGCAGGGCGCCGGTCAGCGGCACGGTGTTGGAGATATGGTTGGCAAGGATATTGGTCTTTATCGCCAGCCGACTGATGAAAGTACGCATCTCCAGCAGGCGTTCCACTTCCGGTTCCTCCTCGTAGGTTCCGTTCAGCACTTCCTGATATAAAGGGGCTTCCGGAAAAATAGTGAGCGAAACGATATTGACAATCCAAGGATGCAACTTGTTCAGCACCTCGGCGGAAGCCACTGCGGAGGCCTCTCCAACGCCCTTTCCACCCAGCCCGTTGAGATAGACCACATTGTATCGGATGCCCGCCGCATCGAGTTTGGAAAGTTGCTCGAGAATATCCGCGGCATGATAGCCCTTGTTCATTCTTTCCAAAGTAGGGTCGTGGGCGGTTTCCATGCCGATATTGAGGTTGTCGAGCTTCATGTGCCGCAGGTTCTTCAACTCCTCCACGCTCTTGGGTGCGATATCCGTAACGCGGGCGAACATTCCGAAAGACTCCATGTGAGGCAGGTACTTACGCAACAGAATGGCGATATCCATGAGTTTGTCGTAACGCATCACAAAAGGATTCGCGCCCGTAAGATACACCCGGCGGGCGCGGGGTTGCCATTGACGTATCACGCGGAGGTCTTCTTCCACTTCGCTCAGGGGCGACATTCTGAACGGCGTGCCATGATACAGGCTGCAAAACTTGCACCGATGCCAAGTGCAACCCGATGTAACTTGCAAAAGCTGTGAACCGGCTTCGTAGGGCGGCCGCCATACCTGCCCGGTAAAATGTAACTGAGGTTCCTTCATATTTTTTGTATTTTTGAGGCGCAAAACTACTCGACAATAAAAACAGAAGCAACAACTTACAGAAAGGTTTGCCCCTTACCGAAAAGTTAGTTTCGCTGGTCTTCAAGCGGTTTTGCAAACGCTACCATGACAAAAAAATTAGACTACGGATATTGCAAGGCTGCCCCGATGCTCGAATGGCTCGGCAACAAATGGGCGTTGGCGGTTCTCGTAAAGATTGCCGAGAACGAACCGGTACGCTTCAACGAACTGTATCGCAATATCCCGACCGTTTCCGAAAAAGTTTTGGCGCAGGTGCTCAAGCAACTCACCGCCGACGGCCTCATCCGCCGGCAACTGTTCCCCGACGTGCCGCCCAAAACGGAGTATTCCATCACCGACTTCGGCAAAACCCTGCTCCCCCACGTGTACGCCCTTCTCCACTGGGGCCAAGAGAACTTCGAACGGATTATGGAGAATAGGAGAAAATGATGATGACCAGCCCGCTGAAAAATCTATCCCTCCAAGAGCTTTGGGAGTTGTTTCCCATCGTTCTCTCACCACATCAGCCGCAGTGGGCGGAGTGGGCGCGCAAAGAAATCGGAACGCTGTCGGAGCTATTGGCGGGCTTCTCCCCTATCCTCAACCATATCGGCAGCACGGCCATTCCCGACATTCAGGCCAAGCCGATTATCGACATTCTCGCGGAGGTGCCCGCCGAGGCCAAGCACGCGGAAATTCAGAAAATCTTGGAAGATGCCGGCTATATCTGCATGGCCGCATCCGGAGCGCGGCTGAGTTTCAACAAAGGATATACACCTGATGGCTATGCCGAAAAAGTGTTTCATATTCATGTGCACCCCGTGGGCGATAACGATGAGATTCTTTTCCGCGACTACCTGCGAAGCCACCCCGCCACAGCCCGCGAATACGAAGCCTTGAAACTAAGCCTCCTGCCCGAATACAAACACAACCGCGACGGCTACACCGAAGCCAAA
>CAMWQD010000025.1 GCA_947176325.1 uncultured Bacteroidales bacterium
AAGCCGTAAAGCCCGTAGTTGGCGGGGCCCACCACGCGCAACACATACGGCATGGCGACAAGGGGTATGAGAATCACCAGCCCGTTCAGCACGGAGAGAGACAAAAAACTCTCCACTAACGATTTATAGTTTTTCAATTTTTCTTTCAGCATCACGGAAAACATCGGCTTCAACCCCTCAAAAATACGCACGTTTTTGTAACTTCGCGCACCTAAATGCAGGCAAAGAGCGTGAAAAAGCAGAAAGAACAAGACGAAATCCTGAAGGAAATAACCCGAAACGACTATGAATGGGGGTTTGAGACGGCTGTGGCCACCCATACCCTCAAAAAAGGTCTGAACGAAGATGTGGTGCGCGAAATCTCGCGTCTCAAAGGAGAACCCGACTATATGCTCGACTTTCGCCTGAAGGCTTTCCGCCAGTGGCAGAAAATGAAGGAGCCCACGTGGGGACACTTCGAACACGCGCCGATAGACTTTCAGGACATTGTCTACTACGCCGCTCCCGAAAAGGCATCGGACAATCCTTTGGACAATATCGACCCCGAACTGTTGGAGACTTTCAAGAAATTGGGCATCGAGCTCGACGAAAGCAAGGAACTGCCCAAGGTGGCGGTGGACGCCATCATGGACTCGGTGTCGGTAAAGACCATGTATTCGGAAGAACTCGCCAAGCAAGGCATCATCTTCTGCTCTATCAGCGAGGCGATTAAGAATCATCCCGACCTTATCCGACAATATCTCGGCTCGGTGGTGCCGGCGGGCGACAACTATTACAGCGCTCTCAACGCGGCGGTGTTCAGCGACGGCAGTTTCGTCTACATTCCCAAGGGGGTGCGCTGTCCCATGGAACTTTCTTCGTATTTCCGCATCAACGCCAAGGAAAGCGGGCAGTTCGAGCGCACGCTCATCATTGCCGACGAAGGGGCTTACGTGAGCTATATGGAGGGTTGCACGGCGCCTATGCGCGACAAGAACCAGCTTCACGCCGCCGTGGTGGAAATCGTGGTGCTCAAGGATGCCGAAGTGAAATATTCCACGGTGCAGAACTGGTATCCGGGCGACAAGGAAGGCAAGGGCGGCATCTACAATTTCGTTACCAAACGCGGCATCTGCAAGGGGTCGCGCGCCAAACTGTCGTGGACGCAGGTGGAAACCGGCAGCGCCATCACATGGAAATATCCTTCGATTATCCTCAAGGGCGACCACAGCACGGGCGAATTCTATTCGGTGGCGGTGACCAATCATCGTCAGCAGGCCGACACGGGCACCAAGATGATCCATATCGGGCAGAACACCTCCAGCACCATCGTTTCCAAGGGAGTTTCGGCCGGCGAAAGTCAAAATTCCTATCGGGGTTTGGTGAAGGTGATGCCCAATGCCACGGGCGCGCGCAATTTCTCGCGTTGCGATTCGTTGCTGATGGGCAACCGCTGCGGGGCGCACACATGGCCCGACATGCAGTGTCAGAACGACAGCGCCGTGATAGAGCACGAGGCCACCACTTCGCGCATCTCGGAAGAAAAGCTGTTTTATTGCCGCCAACGCGGGCTTTCGGAGGAAAGCGCGGTGAGCCTTATCGTGAACGGCTATGCCAAGGACGTTTTGAACCAGCTGCCTATGGAGTTTGCCGCCGAAGCGCAGAAATTGCTGAGCGTGAGCTTGGAAGGGAGTGTAGGGTAGAGGGTAGAAGGTATAAGGCAGAAGGGGATGTTTGAGAATTGTGGATTGAAGATTGGCAACGGGCACGTAGTTGAAAAGCAAAAAATAGTAAATAATAAATAGTAAATAGCAAAGATGCTTTTAGAAATTAAAGACCTGAAGGCCTCCATTAACGGAAAGCAAATTCTCAAGGGGGTGAACCTCAACGTGAACCGAGGCGAAATCCACGCCATCATGGGGCCCAACGGCAACGGAAAAAGCACGTTGGCTTCGGTGATTGCCGGCAAGGAAATGTTCAAGGTGGACGGCGGGCAGGTGCGCTACAAAGACAAGAACCTGTTCGACCTCAACGTGGAAGAAAGAGCCTGCGAGGGCATCTTCTTGGGTTTCCAATATCCGGTGGAAATTCCCGGGGTGAGCATCACTTCCTTTATGCGGGCGGCGGTGAACGAACAGCGGAAATACAAGGGGCTCGACCCTATGGACGCTTTCGCCTTCATGAAATACATGGAAGAGAAACAGGCGTTGGTGGGTATGACCGATAAATTGGCCAACCGTAGCGTGAACGAGGGTTTTTCGGGGGGTGAGAAGAAAAAGAACGAGATTTTCCAAATGGCGATGTTGCAGCCGGAGCTGGCCATTCTCGACGAAACCGATTCGGGGCTCGACATCGACGCCCTGCGTATCGTGGCCGGCGGGGTGAACAAATTGGCCAACAAAGACAACGCCATTATCGTCATCACCCACTACCAAAGGCTTCTCGACTATATCGTGCCCGATTTCGTGCACGTGCTGGCCGACGGCAAGATTGTGAAGACCGGCACCAAGGAACTTGCCAAGGAATTGGAGGAAAAGGGTTACGATTGGCTTAAAGACCACGATAGCGGCAAATAATCTTCGTCATGCAGAAAGTAAAAACCACGATACAGAATTGGGTGAAGGAAGCCGGCGAACAGGTCTGCGCCTGCCGCGACCGCAAACAGGGTTTTGATGCGGAAGTGAATGCGTTGGCCGCCCGTGCGTTGGAAAATATCCTCGCCCTGCCCGAATCGCGCTTCGACGCGGCAGGCGCAGACGGTCTTTTCGGGGAGAAAATATCGCTTTGGAGGGAAACCGGCGCCCGCGACTTTGTGGAACGCAGAAGACCGCAGGCCTGTCCGGGTCTGCCCCGTGATTTCTGCTGCGACATAGAGGGGCTCGACGTGCAGCAAGTGCTGATTTACAACGGCTGTGTGGCCGGCGCGCGTGGCAAGAACCTGCTTTTTCCCGAACAAACCGCCCAATTGGGCGACAAGCCCTGCGTGTGCCGTCTGAGCGACCTCGAGGCCACGCCCTCCCACCGCGCCAAATTGGCTCCCTTCTTCGAAGCCGCGGAAAAAGGCCTTCATACCGAAAAGAAGCACGTTTCCGTGCGTTCCACGGCCGATTTCGCCCAAGGCGGCCCCGACATCGGGCGGGAGGAACAGAAGTGGCTGAACCGCGCCCTGAGCGAAGATACGCTGTTGATTTATCTGCCCGAAGGCTGCCGTTTGGAGAAACCCTTGCAGATTGTGAGCCTCAATCATAGCGAAAAACCTGTTTTCGTGGCCACCCATTGCTGGATTTTGTTGGAAAAAGGCGCGTCCATGCACTTGGTGCAGTGCACCGACAGCCACCCCCAGGCCGAGGTGTTCGCCGAAGGCCTCGTGGAAATGCGTCTGGCCGCCGATGCCCAATTGGAATATATCCGCATGCAGAACGTGGGCGACCGCTGCAAGGTGTTTCATCAACTCGACGCGCATCTGGAAAGAGCCTCCCGTCTGGTCACGCACTTCATGACGCTCAACGGCGGGCTCACGCAGAACAAGGTGGAGATAAACCTCACCGAACCCGAGGCGCGCGCCGACGTGTTCGGACTTTATCTGCAAGACAAGAAACAGCAGGTAAGCAACGACATAAAAATCAATCATACCGCCCCCCGCACATACAGCCGCGAACTTTTCAAGGGCGTGCTCGACGATGCGGCGCGCGCCTTTTTCAAGGGCCATGTGTTCGTGCATCCGCAGGCCTTGCAGACCGAAGCCTATCAGAACAACCGCAACCTGCTTGTTTCGCCCAAGGCGCAGGCAAACGCCAAGCCCTACTTGGAAATCTACGCCGACGACGTGCAGTGCAACCACGGCGTTACGGTGGGGCAGTTAGACGAAGACGCGCTTTTCTATATGCGTTGCCGGGGCATTCCCGCCGAGGCGGCGCGACGTTTGCTGATGCGTGCCTATGCCGATGAAATCCTCAAGGAAGTGGGTGTGGAAGCCTTGCGCGGCTGGTTGGATTCGTTGGTGAGAAAACGCTTCAACGGCCAGTTGCAGGCCTGCCAGGACTGCGTGTTGGCCTGCCCCGAAAGAACGTGTTAGCTCTTAGAAATCGGTGCTGAGGGAGAAGTAGAAGACGGGCTTTTTGCGCAGGATGCCGTTTTCGACACCCCAGGCGAGGTCGCCGCGCAGGAAATAGCCCAATACCTGCATGCGGACACCCACGCCGAAGCCTCCCACCACAGGGTTGGCGTCTTTGTCCAACACCACGGTGAGCTTGCCGTCCTCTATGGTTTTCTTGTAGAAAAGATTGTCTTTCGACCACGGATTCCAGCCGCTCCACGCGCTTCCTATATCCCCGAATGCCACCAACTGCAAGTGTCTCAAGAACGACGACTGCACGGGACGGGGCGAGAACACCTGCACGAAAGGAAATCGTATTTCACTGTTTATCACAGCAAAAGTATTGCCGTTTCGGATATTCTGATGAAAACCCCGCATATTGGTGGCCAAGGTCTGATAGGCATAGTTCTGCTTGGGATCCACCTCCACGTCGCGGTCGAATTTGGCACCCACCCAGCCGTCCACGCCGCCCATGTAATAGATGAGTTTCTGTTGGCCGAAAGAAGTGGAGAGGGCTATTCGGTTGGCCCATATAAGCGTTTTGTAAAGACGGCGGTAATCTCGGAAATCCACTCCCGCCACAAAGAGATTTTGTTTATTATTAATAACGCCTTGGTAGTATTCAAGCCATACTTTGCCACGCGTGCCGAAATAGATATTCTGCGTGATGAAACGGCTGTGGTCGTAGACCCACTCGGCCTTGAGCCCCACCCGCATCTCGCTTCGGGTTTTGGAAATGAGGCTGGTGTAGTCGATAGCCCGGTCCATGCTGCGGTCGTAGCGCCCGAACACCGTGCCGCGCAACGAAGAAACGGGCGTGAGGGGGTATTTCATCACATAATAGGCATCGTAGGTATTCTGCTTGGTGGGATAATACGTGTTGTCGTTGAGATTGGCCATATGCAGGATAACTTGATGCCCGAGACGGCGTTCCAGATATTCGTAGCTGAAAAGATATTCGGTGCTCGAGAAGTCGAGCGAAAAGGCGAAACCCCCAATCAGACGGTGGTTTTCCATGAGGTCGGAAATGGAAATCTGCGTGAAGCCGCTCACGGTGGCGTTGAGATAGAGCGGATTTTGACTGTTTGTAAACTGCTGATAACAAGCGTTCAGAAAATCAAAACCCAACTGCGCCGTGGAAGCGTTCACCTTGTATTGCACCTCATACATGTGCTGCTTGGGTGGAATCTTGGGAAAGGCCTTCGCCATGCTGTCGGCCTCGGTTTCTTCGTTCAGCGAGAGGTAGTTTTCGGGAGAAATCCCCTCTCCTGCGGAGCCCCCTATGGAACCGCTGTCGGAGGCCGGCATCAAGCCCGCCCGCTTCATCATGAAAATATCGTAGGCTGTGGTCTTTACGCGGTCGGAGGGCAAGGCATTGCGCAGGCTCAAAAAACCCTTTTCGGCCTCCTCCAAGGCCAATTTTCCCGTTGTGTCCTGCAAGGCCGCCCGTGCCAGACTGTCCTGCCGTGCTTTTCGCGCTTTGGCACGCCGTTCCGCTTCCCACACCTGCTCCTTAAAGCGCGAGGGCACCACCTTCACTTCCTCCAAAGGAGCGTCTATATTCGGGAGAATGCGCTCCAACGGACTCACCGTTAAAGAATAACGCCCCTTGTTATTAAATTGTTGCCCCGTCTGCGCCACCTCGCCTTTCCCGCTCTGCACATCCATAAACTCCAGTCCCGGCTCCAAATCGCTCTGCGTGGCGTAATGGAAAGTGGGACGGTAGTGAATGGCCGTGTCGATATGCGAAATCGTGCGGCCCAGCACACCCAATGCCCGATTGGTCTGCCCATATTTGTTGGAGGTGAACGAAAGCACGTTTTGCGCCGCGTTCTGCGGCCTTTTGAGCAAGGTGCGCACATCTTCGTGCGTCATCTTGAAAAGCACGCCGGAGGGATGCGCCAAATCGTAGGCATAGAGGTTGCGTCCCGGGGTGAAAGTGGGGGCGTTCTCGAACTTCTCGCCCTTGCGGAGCGTGTCGTCGGGGCGGTTGGAGGCAAACACGAGCAAATCGGTGCCGGGCACGAAAACAGGGTCGTAATCGTCGTAGAGGTCGAAGGTGATGCGCTGGCGCGTTCCCGCCCCCAAGCGGTAGAGATAGATGTCGGGATAGCCGTTTACCGTACCGCCCAAGGCTATCTGCCGTCCGTCGGGCGAGAAACTGAAACTGTTTACCTTGTCGAAGGCGTCGATATGATAGCGCAGCGCGTCGCGCCCCACGGGCTTGAACTTGAAGCGACCCTTTTCGTTTCGCTCTATCTTATAGACTATTAATGTAGTGCGACCCTTTTCCTCAACCATGATTCCCAAACGGTTGCCGTCGGGGTGAAAGCAGAGCAAGGGAAAGGAATAGTCGGGGTTGTCGTTGACGGCCGCACCCGTGCGGTAGATGCAGAAACGGCGCGGCGGGTCGACGGTCTGCAGGTAGACTTTGGCGCGCCCGAGCTTGTTGCCCGTAAAGGCGGCTTCCTTGCCTGCGGGATTGAGCACAAAACGGTCGTAGACATAGTCGGTGCGGTTCGTGCCCGCCAAAGCCAGGCTATCGGTGAGGGGGGTGCGGCCGTCTATGGAATATTCCGCTTTATAATAGCGGAACCATTTGTCCACAAGGTCTTTGAATGGGGTGTTGAGCGCCACGCTGAACGTCTTTTTGAGGTTGCGCTCGGTGGAAACCACCCGGATGCAGCGCGACACGGCGTCCTGTCCGTAGGTCTGCGCCACAAAATGCCAGAAAGAATGCCCCACGAAAGCGGCATCCTCCCCTTCCAAGCCCGCCATGTAGCGGTATTCTTTCCGTTGTATGGCCACCGCCATACGCTCGTCCAATTCCTCGTCCCAATCTCGCGCGAAATACGAGGCCGCCCCCCGTGTAAACCATGCCGGCAAATCCATGAGATAGGAATTCTTGTACTGCGTGCCCACCTTGGCGCCCGTAATGGCCTGCGCCACCAGCAACTCGGCCATGGCGCGGCGGATTTGCCTTTCAAAATCCACATAATCGCCCTCGAAATACAAGAAAACCTTGTTGTCTAAAAAACGCGTCACGCCCCCCGTGTTCGCACTCGATTCTGTCTTCTCGTCAAGATAACCTATATTGCTCTGCTTGAGGTCGGAAAGACGGTTGAAAACAATAAAACGCAAACCCTCCTGCGTCTGAAAGCCCACCTTGGCTTCCATTTCGCCCAAATGGTCGCGCACATAAGCCGCCGTGTAGAGGGCGAGATTCTTGCCCTGTTCGTTGAAATAAACGTCGAAACCGTTGAAACGGTAGTACATCCAGATGAATTTGTCGTACTGCACCCGTTTGCGGCCGAAAGTCTGCTCGCTGCCCGTATAGAACTGGGCGTGGACGGGCAGGGCCACGCTCATCGAAAGACATAAAAAAACGGCAAAAAAAGCCCTTCGCCACCCTTTCGGGCTCCTGTCCGAGCTTTTCTTGCCGTTCATTCAGAAACAAAAACTTACAGTTGAGGGCCGGCGGCAACCAAGCGCTTGCCTTCTTCGGTATCGGTGAAGTTCTCGAAATTCTTGATGAATTTGGCGCCGAGGTCGCGGGCGGCCTTGTCCCAATCTTCGGGGTTGGCCCACAGGTTGCGCGGGTTGAGAATCTTGGAATCCACCCCGTTCACCATAGTGGGAACATCGAGGTTGAACACCGGAATCTTCTCGGTGGGAGCCTTGTCGAGCGAACCGTCGAGAATGGCGTTGATGATGGCGCGGGTGGAGGGGATGTCGATACGGCGACCCACACCGTAAGGCCCTCCGATCCAGCCGGTATTCACCAAATAGGCCGTGGAGTTGTGCAGCTTCATCTTCTTGACCAGCTCACGCGCATAGACGGTGGGGTGAAGCAGGAGGAAAGCCGCTCCGAAGCAGGACGAGAACGTGGGCGTGGGTTCCTTGATGCCGCGCTCGGTTCCCGCAACCTTGGCCGTGTAGCCGCTCAGGAACTGGTATTGCGTCTGGTCGGGGTCGAGACGCGAAACGGGAGGCAACACGCCGAAAGCGTCGGCGGTGAGGAAAATCACCTTGCTCGGATGTCCGCCCTTCGAAACGGGTTTTACAATGTTGTTGATGTGATAGATAGGATACGAAACGCGGGTGTTTTCGGTCTTGGAGGCATCGTCGTAGTCGATTTTGCCCGTCTTGGGGTCGAACACCACGTTTTCCAAGAGCGCGTCGCGCTTGATGGCGCC
This sequence comes from uncultured Bacteroidales bacterium, assembly GCA_947176325.1. Lineage (GTDB taxonomy): Bacteria > Bacteroidota > Bacteroidia > Bacteroidales > P3 > Pullibacteroides. The sequence goes on from CAMWQD010000025.1 coordinate 8,272, forward strand.
GAAAATATCGGGTTCGTTTTCTTTGGAGAGGTGGATGCACTTGGCGTAGCATCCACCTTCGAAGTTGAACACGCCCTCGTCGTCCCAGCCGTGTTCATCGTCGCCGATAAGCTGGCGTTTGGGGTCGGTGGAAAGGGTGGTCTTGCCGGTGCCCGAAAGCCCGAAGAAAATGGCCGTATCGCCGTCTTTTCCCATATTGGCCGAGCAGTGCATGGCCGCCATGCCCTTGAGGGGCAAAAAGTAGTTCATCACCGAGAAAAAGCCTTTCTTCATCTCGCCGCCATACCACGTGCCGCCCACGATAGCCCTTCCCAAATCGAGGTTGAAGGCCACATACACTTCGCTGTTCATGCCTTCGGCCTTGTAGTCGGGATAGGTGGTCTTGCAAGCGTTGAGCATCACGAAATCGGGCTTGAAGTTCTTTTCTTCCTCGGCGGTGGGGCGGATGAACATATTTTTGGCGAAATGCGCCTGCCAAGCCACTTCCGTAACGATACGGATAGCCAGACGGGTGTTTTCGTTGGCACCCACGAAACCGTCCTGCACATAGAGGTTCTTGCCCGAAAGCTGTTTTACGCTGTTGGCTTCCAATTTCTTCCACAGTTCGGGAGAAATGGGGTGGTTGTCGGAACCCTTGCGGTTGGGAGCCGCCCACCAAACGTTATTTTCGGAAGCCGGGTTGCGCACAATGTATTTGTCTTTGGGCGAGCGTCCCGTAAAGATGCCCGTGTCGACGGTCATCGCACCGGTTTCGGTGAGATAGCAACGGTCGAAGCCGCTCAACGAAGCGTCGGACTCGTGTTTGAAAAGTTCGTCGTAAGAAAGATTGTAAAAAATTTCCTTGACACCCGAAAGACCGTAACTTTCAAGGTCTTTCTGTAATTTTTGCATTTCCATAGATAAGTTGGTTTATTTCTTTTAATCTTTTGTTCGCCGCCCGTCTGCCCTGCGGGAAAGCGGGCTAAAAAACAAGCGAAAATAATAAATAAAACAGATGAGCGGAAACCCCCGCGCAAAGCCCTCCTATCGTGTGCGCTCCGATGGCTTTCGGAACGAGGTTGCGGTAGCCGAGCGAATCGAGCATGGCCGAATGCGTGGAGAGATAGCCGCTCCAGCACATACCCATGGCGGTGAATACGGCAATGACGTTATTGTCTACAAAGCCTTCGGCAATGAAAGTGGGAACCAAGCCCAACGCAGCACCCACCGCACCTAAAGCGGTGATAGGGAAAGCAATGAGTTCGGGATGCTGGAAGCCGAAAAGCCATTCGAACAGGAAGTTCACCTTTCCCGCCAGCCAAGGCAGAAGAGGCACACCCTCGTAGGCCGCGCCCGTGTAGCTTCCACCGGCGCCTGTGCCGAAAGTAATCATCATCACCACCGTCGAAATCACGATAACCCCCGGAATGATGGCCAAACCCAACTGAACGCCATCCTTGCCGCCGTCCAGAATCGCATTCAGACCACGGATAAACACGCCCCCCTCCGACTTGAACGAAATCTTCTCCTTGTCGCCGCCCGAAGCTTCCTCCTCCTTATATTGCGGATAGGCCTTGATGATGGCGCGTTGCATGAGGCGGGTGGAAACGATGCTGCCCACCACGGCCCCCAAAAGCCCGATAGAGGCTCCCATGCCGTAGCCCTTGCCCACCATGAAGGCAATCACCACCAATCCCATGCCGAAAGCCGTGCCGAAATTGGTGAGCGAAATCAACTGATATTTTTTAAAATAGCTGCTGAAATTCTTGTCGTGCGCCAAGGAAATGATAGCGGGATTGTCGCTGAGAAACGTGAGCACCGCGCCCAAAGCCGCCACGCCGGGGAGGTTGAAAAGAGGCTTCATGAGCGGACGGAGAATGTTTTCGAGCAGGCGCACCACGCCGAATTCGGTGAGCAAGCGCCCCAACGCGCCCGTAAGCACGGTAATGCCCATGAGGTAGAAGCAGGTGTTGAGCAAGAGGTCGTGCGCCGTCTTCATCATGGTGTTGAGCATGTTGGGCGTGCCCATGCGACGCGCCAGAATGCCAAACGCCACAAAGAAAACCACCAAGAACACCATCGCTTCGATAGTGCGCTTTGTGGTGAATTTCAGGTCTTTATATTTTTTCATAGCGAAACGTTTCGCGATTATTTTCAAGATTATTTCCGCTCAAACGCGCGCAGGAGCCACGTGAAGCCCACGGCCACGGTATGGCTCTTGAAGTTGTCGG
>CAMWQD010000026.1 GCA_947176325.1 uncultured Bacteroidales bacterium
CCCAAGGCCTCGATTACCTCAGGTTCGGAGATTTCTGTTCTTGCCTCCGCATCGCTGAATAATTTCCCACACACGTTGCACTCCCAATAAGCCTTCCTACCTGCTTCACAAGTAGGCGCCACCGCTTCGTGGGCGGTTAAAGAAGAAGCATGGTTCGCAAAATACGTAACACACACCACCTCCGATTTTGCTTCACCGCGTTGCGCGAAGGCACAGATATACGTTGTGTCCGTAACGGCGATACTTTCTTCATACAGCAAAGTAGGCTCGGCATCTTTCCCTATGCCGTAATAAATTACCGCGTCGGAAGATGCGCTAACAATCGAAACCCTTGTGCCGCAAGTAAGTACGCCCTCTTCTTCCGAAAATTCGGGAGCGAACGGAATCTCTACAATTTGAAAGTCGCGCCATACTTCTGCCTGCTGATAAGCGACCCCGCATCCTGTCGGTACCACTAAGCGAATTTCATTGACGTTTAACCCGCTAAAAGGCGAATCTCCCTCAGACAAAGAGACAGGAACACGTCGATAGTTTATAATCTCCTCCAAACCGCTACAATCCTTAAAAGCAGACTCCCCGATAGAGGTCACACTCTCGCCTATCGTCACCGAGGTCAAACCACTACATTTATAAAAAGCAGAAGATATGATAGTGGTCACGCTATTAGGTATCGTCAACGATGTCAAACCGCTACAATTGTAAAAAGCATTCTGCCCTATAGTGGTTACACTCTCACCTATCGTCAACGAGGTCAAACCGCTACAACCATAAAAAGCCATATACCCGATAGTGGTCACACTCTCACCTATCGTCAACGACGTCAAACCGCTACAATTATAAAAAGCATCGGCCCCGATAGTGGTCACACTCTCACCTATCGTCACTGATGTAAGTTTCTTCATCTTGTAGCACAAATAGGCCGGAATACGTTCCACCTGATTGCCGAAGGTTATGGACGTTATATTATCACATTTATCGAACGGACAACTATTATAATCAAAATCCCGACAGGCAACGGCATTCCATTCCACCGAAATCAATCCGCTACAATTGTAAAAAGCATCGGCCATAGTGGTCACACTCTCCGGTATTGTCAACGACGTCAATCCGCTACAACCCGAAAAAGCAGTCTGCCCTATAGTGGTCACACTCTCCGGTATTGTCAACGACATCAATCCGCTACAACCCGAAAAAGCACTCTGCCCTATAGTGGTCACACTCTCACCTATCGTCACCGAGGTAAGTTTCTTCATCTTGTAGCACAAATAGTCCGGAATACGTTCCACCTGATTGCCGAAGGTTATGGACGTTATATTTTCGTCAAAAGGATGGTTATATATTGAGAAATCCTGACAGGCAACGGCATTCCATTCTACCATCGTCAGACTGCTACAACCCGAAAAAGCAGACTCCTCGATAGAGGTCACACTCTCAGGTATTGTCAACGACGTCAATCCGCTACAATACCTAAAAGCATTCGACCATATAGTGGTCACACTCTTACCTATCGTCAACGAGGTCAAGCCGCTACAATACCCAAAAGCACACTCCCATATAATGGTCACACTCTCACCTATCGTCAACGAGGTCAAGCCGCTACATCTGTAAAAAGCATACGGCCCTATAGAGGTCACACCCTTTTCTATAATCACTTTTGAAATATCAAGTTCATCCCAAGGCCTGTCGCCTTCAGTGTATGTATAGCTTTTTATCGCCCCTCCCGATGTTCCTTCGGCAGGTTTTATGGTAAGCGTGCCATCAGAGTAGGTCCACACAACATTTTCCCCGCATGTACCACTCTCTTGCGGGAAGGCCAAGGAGAAAGTTCCCGCCAACAGGAGCAGGAGCAAAACAACTTTTTTCATAGGTTTACTTTATCTGTTTGCGAATAATCTCAATAAGGCCGAGGAGATGATCCACGCACGCCTCGTTAGCTTTCTTGAATACATCCTTCTTCTCTGCTTCGGCAGGCTTATACTTCTTTTTCAAGACAATCGTAGTCAACGGATCGTAATCCGTCACCCTATCAAAAGGATTATCTTTACGGCATCTCATAAATTTTTGGTTGCAGGCACAGACCAAAATATCGCAGTCCTGTATTTTTTTACAGTAATCTTCAATAAGAAGATGCTTATAATCACCCTGCGTGGCAATCACCAACTTTTTTCCGTCAGGATAACGCACTTTATACACAAAGTCTTTTTCCCATTTATCGACCGTGTCTTTTCTCAAGACTTCCACTCCATAGGTTTCCTTAATACGGTTAAAAAGCACATTCAGGCTTGTGGTCTTTCCACAATGGTCAGGCCCCGATAGAAGAATAACTCGCATATTTTGTAGTTTTAAATTTTTCAAAATTTCGCACAAATATAATAATATAAATTAAGAAACAAAATCAACAATAACAAGAGTTTTATGAATAAAAAAGAAGCCGTATTTTTGTCGGAAAGAAAGGAAATGATGACCCTACCAGCCTTACAGTTTATCACCCACCCTGCTGCAGGCATGAACTTGGTGGAGAGCGCGGAAAAAGCGCTCTCGTGCGGCGTTAAGTGGGTGCAATTCCGCTGCAAGACGCCGCAAAGCGCCGCATGGATGCGCGAACAGGCCCTTCGCGTTCAGCAACTTTGCAAGCAACATCACGCGCTCTTTGTGGTGGACGACGATGTGGAGCTGGCGCGCGAAATCGGCGCCGACGGCGTGCATTTGGGCAAGAACGACATGCCCGTGGAGGAAGCCCGCCGCATTTTGGGCGCGCGTTTCCTTATCGGCGGCACGGCCAACACCCTCCAAGACATGGAGCGCATTCAGGCGCAGGGCGGCGACTATATCGGGCTGGGGCCGTTCCGCTTCACCCGCACCAAAGAAAAACTCAGCCCCGTTTTGGGCGTGGAAGGCTATGAGAGATTGATGCGCGAGGCGCGCCAGGCGGGTATCACCCTCCCCGTCCACGCCATAGGCGGCATCACCGGGCAGGACGCCCCCGCCCTCAAACAAGCCGGCGTGCAGGGCATAGCCGTGAGCTCCGCCCTCCTGCAATCTCCCGCTCCCCAAGAGGAAGTAGCCCGCCTGCTTCAACCCTTCCTCTCCTTGTAACGTTATTTTTTATACCTTCGCGCTATCGAAAAAGGGGTGCCGAAAGGCTGAGATTAGACCCGTTGAACCTGATTCGGATAATGCCGACGAAGGGATTCTCTCTTGGCGCTTTCGCCTGCCGCCTCTTTTTTCCTTGCAACGATATAAAAACACTCTTTATATGCAGAATTTAGTGATTGCGGGCAAGGAGTTTTCCTCCCGCCTCATCATGGGCACGGGCAAATATGCCTCCAACGCCTTGATGGAAGAGGCCGTGAAGGCCTCGGGCGCACAGATGGTCACCGCCGCGCTCAAGCGCATCGACACCTCGAATGAACAGGACGACATGATGGCGCATATCCAAAACTGCCATGTGACTTTCCTGCCCAACACCTCGGGCGCACGCACCGCCGAAGAAGCCGTCTTGGCCGCGCAATTGGCCAAGGAAGCCTTGGGCACAAACTGGGTGAAGCTCGAAATCCACCCCGACCCCAAATACCTTCTCCCCGACCCTGTGGAGACCCTCAAGGCCGCCGAAATTCTTGTGAAGCAAGGTTTTGTGGTATTGCCCTACGTGCAGGCCGACCCCGTGCTCTGCAAGTTGCTCGAAGAAGTGGGCGTGGCCACGGTGATGCCCCTCGCCGCCCCTATCGGCAGCAACCTCGGCATCCGTAACCGCGACATGCTCGAAATCATCATCCGCCAAAGCCGCGTTCCCGTGGTGGTGGACGCCGGCATAGGCCTGCCCTCTCACGCCGCCGAAGCCATGGAAATGGGTGCCGATGCGGTGATGCTCAACACCGCCGCCGCCATTGCGGGCGACCCCGTGCAGATGGCCAAGGCCTTCAAGCTGGCTATCGAGGCCGGCCGCATGGCCTACGAAGCCTCTCCCGCCGCCGCACGTTTCGTGGCCGAGGCCAGCAGTCCGCTCACATCGTTTTTGAATTAGAATATTAAAGTCATGAATAAAACCGACAGAAAACCCCAAGAGGGGCTCATCACCCGCAAACCCTTTCCCGGTTCGGAAAAAGTATATGTAAAGGGGAAACTCTTTCCCATAGAGGTGCCCATGCGCAAGATTAACCTTGTCGATACCGTGACCATGCAGGACGGCAAGCCCGTGCATACGCCCAACGCGCCGGTCTATGTTTACGACACCAGCGGTGCCTATTCCGACCCCTCCGCCGAAATCGACCTCCACAAAGGCCTCAAGGATATCCGCACCCCGTGGATTGAACGCCGCGGCGATGCCGAAAGGCTCTCCGGAATGACCTCCGAATACGGCCAGGCGCGTCTGAACGACAAGAGCCTCGACGCCCTCCGCTTCGAGCATATCCGCAAGCCGCTCCGCGCCAAAGACGGACACCAGCTTTCGCAGATGTACTACGCCCGCCAAGGCATCATCACCGAAGAAATGGAATATGTGGCCATCCGCGAGAACCAAAACGCCGAGCAGTGCGGCATCAAGACCCGCATCACGCCCGAATTCGTGCGCGAGGAGATTGCCGCGGGCCGTGCCGTGCTTCCGGCCAACATCAACCATGTGGAATGCGAGCCTATGATTATAGGCCGCAACTTCCTCACCAAAATCAACACCAACATCGGCAATTCGGCCACCTCGTCGGGCATAGAGGAAGAAGTGGAAAAAGCCGTGTGGAGCTGCCGCTGGGGCGGCGACACGCTCATGGATCTCTCCACGGGCGCGCATATCCACGAAACGCGCGAATGGATTATCCGCAACTGCCCCGTTCCCGTGGGCACGGTGCCTATCTATCAGGCCTTGGAGAAGGTGAACGGCAAGGCCGAAGACCTCACTTGGGAAATCTTCCGCGACACGCTCATCGAGCAATGCGAGCAGGGCGTGGACTATTTCACCATTCACGCCGGAGTTCTGCTCAAGTATATCCCTATGGCGAAAAAGCGCCTCACGGGTATCGTGAGCCGAGGCGGTTCCATTATGGCGAGCTGGTGCCAGCATCACAATCAGGAGAACTTCATCTACACCCATTTCGACGAAATCTGCGAATTGGTGGCGCGCTACGACACCGCCCTTTCCTTGGGCGACGGGCTGCGTCCCGGCAGCATCTTCGACGCCAACGACGAAGCGCAGTTCGGCGAACTGGAAACCATAGGCGCCTTGGCGCAACGGGCGTGGGAACACAACGTGCAGGTGTTCATCGAGGGCCCCGGCCACGTGCCCATGCACAAGATCAAGGAAAACATGGACAAGCAGCTGCGCGACTGCAAGGAGGCTCCGTTCTACACGCTCGGGCCTCTGGTCACCGACATCGCCCCCGGCTACGACCATATCACCTCGGCCATAGGTGCCTCCCTGATAGGCTGGTATGGCACGGCCATGCTCTGCTACGTCACCCCCAAGGAACACTTGGGCCTGCCCGAGAAAGAAGACGTGCGCGTGGGCATCATCACCTACAAGATTGCCGCCCATGCCGCCGACTTGGCCAAGGGACACCCGGGCGCGCAGATACGCGACGACGCCATGAGCAAGGCGCGCTACGAGTTCCGCTGGAAAGACCAGTTCAATCTGGCGCTCGACCCCGACCGTGCCTTCGAATATTTCCACCAACGCGAAGGCGCCAACGAAGACGGCTCCAAATTCTGCACCATGTGCGGGCCCAATTTCTGCGCCATGCGTATCAGCCACGATTTGGGCAAGGGCAAGTGTATGGACGAATATTCAAAATAGAAAGGCAATGTTTTCCGATATCCTTCAAAACTACGATTGGGAACAGATGCGCCGGAGCATCTATGCCAAAACCACGCGCGACGTGGAGATTGCGCTATCCAAGGCGCAACGCCCCGACCCCGCGCTCACGCTCGAGGATTTCAAGGCCTTGGTGAGCCCCGCCGTGTCGGAGTCTCCCCTCTATCTGGAGACGATGGCCGGCCTGAGCCGCAAGGCCACGCAAAAGAAATTCGGCAAGACCATTCAGTTCTACATTCCCCTCTACCTGAGCAACGCCTGCACCAACCACTGCATCTACTGCGGTTTCAACCACAACAATAAGTTCGCCCGCGTCACCCTCACCGACGAACAGATTATGGAGGAATGCGCGGTGCTCAAGAAAATGGGATACCAACACCTGCTGCTGCTTACGGGCGAGTCGCCCAAGGATGCGGGCATCGACTATCTCGAACACGCCATGCAGCTGCTCTCGCCCCACTTCGCCCAACTCTCGCTCGAAGTGCAGCCCATGGACACGCCCGACTACGAGCGTCTGCGCAAAAGCGGCCTGCATGCGGTATATGTCTATCAGGAAACCTACAACAAGGAACGCTACAAGTTCTATCACCCCGCCGGCATGAAACGCGATTTTGCATGGAGGCTCAACAGCCAAGACCGCCTTGGCGCGGCCAACGTCAACAAGATAGGTTTGGGTGCCCTGCTGGGCTTGGAGGATTGGCGCACCGAAGCCGTGTTCATGGCCATGCACCTGCGCTATCTGGAGAAAACCTACTGGCGGTCTAAATACTGCATTGCCTTTCCGCGTATGCGTCCCCACGAGGACGACGGCGAAAACGGCGGGTTCAAGCCGCAGAACGTTTTGTCGGACAAGGAGTTCGTGCAGATGATTTGGGCGTTCCGCCTCTTCGACGACGAGGTGGAAATGTCGCTCACCACGCGCGAGAGCCGCGAATTCCGCAACCGCATGATTTCGCTCGGCATCACCTCCATCAGCGCCGGTTCGCAGACCGACCCCGGCGGCTACGCCCACCCCAACAAGGAAGTGGCGCAGTTCGAGGTGAACGACAACCGCTCGCCCGAAGAAATGAAGAGGATGATTGAGGAACAGGGCTACGAAGTGGTGTGGAAAGACTGGGACAGGGTCTACAACTCCTTCTCCAACTGAGCGCGCGACTTACTGCGCGTTACCAAGAACACGCCCGAAAACACCAACAGGGCGGCCACGCCCTTTATCCATGTGAAGCCGTCCTGACCGAGAATCAAGGCCAGACAGGCGGCGGTGATGGGTTGGGTATAGTTGTAGACGCTCAGCACCGTGGGGCGTAGTCTTTTCTGCGCCACGGGAATGAGCAGGTAGGTGACGCCTGTGGCCATAAAGACCGTATAGCCCAAGAACACATAGATTCGCGGCGGAATGGAGGCGTAGTCGATGTGCGCCACATAGCGGAACAGGAAGGGCACGGAGAACAGCGCCGAGAAGAAGAACATCCAGCGCATCACCGTCACGGGCTTGTAGCGCGCCACCACATTGCGGAAAGCCGTCAGGTAGACGGCATAGAACAGACCGCTGGCCAAGCAGAGCAGAATGCCCACGATGCTGTTCCGTCCGCTTTCGGCCACCGCCTCGCCGGTGATGTACTTGCCGGCAATCATCAGCACCGCTCCGCTCATGCCGAGCAACACGCCCCCGGCTTTCATCCACGAAATGGGTTCCCGCAGGAAAAAGGCCGCCAAAAGCATGGTGAGGATGGGCGTGAAGGTCACCACGATAGCCGTTTCCACGGGAGAGGCGAACTCCAGCCCTATCACAAACAGCATCTGATTGAGCAGCACCCCGAAGACGGAGGCCGCCGCAAGTTTGCCCAAATCCTTGAGCGGCACCTTCTCCCATTTCACGAAAAGCGTTATCAGCCAAAAGAAGACCAACGCGCCCGTGGTTCGGAAGAAAGCCATGGCGAAGGAGGAAATATATTCCGGCATCACCACTTTGGAGAGCGGAATATTGATTCCGAATATGATATTGCACGCCAATATCGCCACATGGCCTTTCAGCGCGTCTTTGTTTTCCGTCATAGGACCCCTTTCCTATATTAATATAAAATTATTGCGGTTTCCGCACATAGTGCGGCATCTCGGCGGGAATTTCCATGGAGAGCTCGATGAACCCGCCGAAACGCCCGTCTTCGTACCACGGCGTTTGGAAAATGAGCTTGCGGATTCCGTTTTTCTCTATGGTATAGGCGTTGTTGCGGGGATTTTTGAGCATATCGGCCAGTTTGGAACGCGCCGGTTCGGGATGGCAGTCCAACACATTCTGTCCTATCAGCTCTTCCCGCCCCGGTTTGAGAAAAGTCTTGCGCGATTTCTCGTTCATGTCGAGGATTTCCCCGTCGGCGCCGCAAACGGTCACCGCCACGTCCATTTCTTTAAAGAACTTTTCCATAGTGTTTTGATTTTATCCTAATTAAACATTTTCCCCACGTTTTCGGGGAGGCCAAAAGTAAGGAAAATCGTATTTTTGTACACCATGAGCACCGTACCCGAAAAACTGAAGCAAATCCTACCCATTCTGCCCGAGAAGCCGGGCGTGTACCAATATTTCGACAAGGAGGGCACGATTATCTACGTGGGCAAGGCCAAGAACCTCAAACGGCGCGTCAATTCGTATTTCAACAAGGAACAGGACGGCAAGGTGCGCGCCATGATCGCGCACATAGACCACATGGAATATATCGTGGTGAACACCGAAGCCGATGCCCTCCTGCTCGAAAACAACCTTATCAAGCGGCTTCAACCCCACTACAACATCATGCTCAAAGACAGCAAGACCTATCCTTGGCTCTGCCTGTCGAACGAGCCCTTTCCCCGCATATTCCCCACCCGCCGTCCCGTGCAGGACGGTTCCGCCTATTTCGGCCCCTACCCTGTGGTGCGCACGCTGCACACGCTTTTGGAGTTGATTCACGAACTCTATCCCCTGCGTTCCTGCGCCCACCGTCTCGACAAACAGACCGTTGCCTCGGGAAAAGTGCGGCTTTGTCTGGAATATCAGATGAAACGCTGCGCGGGCCCCTGCCAAGGCTTGCAGACCGAACAGGAATACGCCGAACAGATTAGCGAAATCAAGACCCTGCTGCGCGGCCACATCAAACCCATTCTGCAAAGCCTCACCCGGCAGATGCACGAAGCGGCCGAGCGGCTGGAGTTCCGCAAGGCGCAGGCGCTGAAAGAAAAAATCGCCCTCCTGCAACACTATCAGAGCAAGTCTACGATTGTGAACAACCTCTCCACGGCAGACCTCGATGTATTGAGTTTTCTCGAGGAGGACAAAAGTCTATACTTCAACTATCTGCGTGTGGTAGACGGACGTGTGGTGCAGTCGCATACGGTGGAGGTGAAGAAGAAACTCGACGAGAATCCCGAAGATATTGTCTCGCAGGTGCTGTTCGAATTCCGCGACCAATTCAAGAGCGAGGCGGACGAGGTGATTCTTCCCGTGGAACCCGATTTTTCGCTTGCCCCCCTCAAATGCACGGTGCCTTTGTCGGGCGGAAAGAAGAAACTCTTGGAGCTGAGCCTGCAGAATATCCGCTATTTCATTTTGGAGAAGAACCGCCGTCAGGATCTGGCCGACCCCGAGCGTCGGAGCAAGGAACTTATGGTGCAGATACAGAAAGCGCTGGGTATGAAGAAACTCCCCGTGCACATCGAATGCTTCGACAACTCCAATTTCGAGGGCGACTACCCCGTGGGAGCCATGACGGTGAGCCGCAACGGAAAGCTGTCGAAGAAAGACTACCGCCATTTCAACATCCGCACCGTGAACGGGCCCGACGACTACGCCACCATGGAAGAAGTGTTCCGCCGGCACTACGGCCGATTGGTGGAAGAAGGCGCCGAACTGCCGCCCCTCGTGGTGGTGGACGGCGGCAAGGGGCAACTTTCCTCGGCCTACGGCGTGCTCAAGGAATTGGGCATCGAGAAGGAGATTTTCCTTATCGGCATCGCCGAGCGTCTGGAAGAAATCTACAAGGTGGGCGACCCGCACCCTCTTGCGCTCGACAAGAAGTCGGAGGTGCTCAAGCATATCCAGCTGCTGCGCGACGAAGCCCACCGTTTCGGCATCACCCATTATAGGAAACGCCATCTCAAGGGCTTGGTAAGCACCGAGCTCACGCAGATAAAGGGCATCGGCAAGGAAAACGCCCTGCGGCTCTTGCAGGAATTTAAGTCGGTGAAGCGTATCAAGGAGTTGCCTTTAAGCGAGTTGGAGCGTGTGATAGGAAAGGCGAAGGCCTCTTCGGTATATGCCTATTTTCATCAATCCGCACAAGAATGAAAGGCTTTCTCCACCTATATGTATTCGAAACGGACGAGCCTGTCCGCAGCCGTCGCAAGGCTTTGCAAGAAAATCTTTTGCAAGAGGTGTTGAGGAGGGAAGCGGGTGTGGACGCTCCTATCCGCTTGGAGAAGGAGGCGCGGGGCAAGCCGTATTGCGCGGACTTTCCCGATTTGCATTTCAATATGAGTGATTCGGGGCCGTACACCATGATTGCGGTGTCGGACCGGCGGGTCGGTGCGGATGTGGAACAAATCCCCCCCCGACCCGCCCCAGCGCTGGAACAGCGCAGGTTTATACCCCCGGAGAAACCCCCGCCCC
>CAMWQD010000027.1 GCA_947176325.1 uncultured Bacteroidales bacterium
CACCCAGCCATCCACTCTCATCCACCCACTCACCTATAAAAAGAGTTTGGAACACCGAGGCAACACAATTAATTGCGTTGCCTCTTGTGTTCTGTGTTAAAAGTAACGAAACTATGTGCTTATATCCTATCTTTATAAAAAACAGAAAGTACCTACCGAACAAAAAGAACCATGGCAATGTACCATTAATGAAAGACTACAGAACAGAATATGTACCTATAGGTTGTGGCGAATGCATTGAATGTAGAAAACAGAAAGCCCGGGCTTGGCAAGTCAGATTATCCGAAGAAATACGGACCGATAGTAGCGGAGCATTCGTTACATTGACATTCAGTGAGGATGAATTAACCAAACTACACCAAGAAGCAGGTGATAACGTAAACGATGTGGCAAAACTTGCAGTAAAACGCTGGCGAGAACGTGTAAGGAAAAAATACGGAAAATCTCCAAAACATTGGCTCATAACAGAATTAGGGCAAGACGATGAAGCGACACACAGAATACATTTACACGGCATAATATGGGGACTTGGTGATATTCAAGCAAGTACGTTGACTTCGGAACATTGGTGCTATGGGTGGGTAGATAATGGTAAATATGTGAATAATAGGACAATAAATTATATTATAAAGTATTGTACAAAGGTGGACCACACAAACGAAAACTATAAACCAATTATTTTGTGTAGTCCAGGTATAGGCAAACAATACCTTTCGCGAAAAGATGCGAAAAACAACCTATACCAAGCCGACCAACAAACAAATGAAACGTATCGGCTTCCAAACGGCAGTAAAATAAATCTGCCTATCTACTACAGAAACGCCATTTACACCGAAGAAGAACGTGAAAAACTATGGTTACAGAAACTTGACAAAAAAGAAAGATTTGTACTCGGTAACTCAATAACCATAAACAATAAAAAAGACTTCGAGCGATTTAAAAACATGCAGGAAGTAGCGCGCGAGAAAAACGCAAGATTAGGTTACGGAAAGCGGAAAGATTACAATGAAAAAGCCTATATAAAGGATTTAGAAACGATTTCACGGGAGATTTGGGAAAATTAAAAAAAAACTATACTTTTGTGCCATTATGGACGAAAACGCATCAATATTACTCTATACATTCATGGCTTTAGTAGGCCTTGTAATGTTAGCAACCTTTGTGTATATGATATACAAAGTAATCAAATTCTTTGTAAAAGACGCAATAAACAGACACACAAAGAAATAGCAGTTAACTTAATGTAAATTATATCCAAATTTGGGATAATTGAAAAATAAAGGCAATCAGGCGGTTGCTTGGTGTGTGGCCTTATTTCATAAAGACAAAATACACGGCTAAGATCAGGCAGACAAAGGCGGCCAAGTGATTCCAATGAAAACTCTCTCCCTTGAACGCCACCACGGTAAAAATGGTGAAAATTATCAACGTCACGACTTCCTGAATCACTTTCAACTGCATCAGGCTGAACGGCCCGCCGTTCTCGCGGAAGCCAATCCGGTTGGCCGGCACCTGAAAGCAATATTCCAACAAGGCGATTCCCCACGACAGCAAAATGACCCCAATCAGCGGCCAGTTCGTGGTCACTTTCATTTCCTGCAACTTAAGATGCCCATACCATGCAAACGTCATGAAGATGTTCGACACAATCAACAGTAAAATCGTCCAAACCGCTTTCATACTTTCTTACGTTTTATGCTCCGGAGCAGCCTCAACAGTGTACGGTAACGTTCTATGCAGGTATACGTAAAAGGCTTTGCACCGAAACTTAAATTAAACTTTGCAATCGTTTCTATATTAGAACCTTCAAAGTCAAAAACAAGACCTCTCGAAGATGCGGTTCGTATGCCTTCCCACTGCAGGAGGCTCCCCGCGCCCCAATCCTTTTCCGTCTTGCGGAACCCGTGCATGAGGCTGTAACAGGCCTTGTCGTCATAGACGAACAGACCGCAGGCCATGATACGGTTTTCGGAGTCGGCCAAGGCCACCAACTCCCCCGCTCCATGCTCTTTCACAGCGTTGTAGAGCCGCCGGACGGCGGTGGGAGAATACGGGAGGCTGAGTTTTCGGCGGCCAAAAGTCTCCTTTTGCAACTCCAGCAGCATTTCCACCGAGGGATTCTCCACGCGGTGCAGATGCTTCATACCCTTTTTTATCTGTCTCTGACGGGCCGGCGTCATCCCCGCCCAAACCTTTTCCAAATCCCTCACATCCTCGATACGGTGCGTCACACGATTTCGGCATTCCAGGCCCCTTTCCCGACACAAAGCCCGTTCCTCCTCATTCAAATCCCAGCCCACATTCACACAAAGCATCGCTTTAGAAGGAATTTGCAACAACAATTCCTTGAGATATTTACGCTCCGATAACCAAGGGCCTGTATGCTGGGTCAGCACCGGGGCGGCATAGACCCTGCACAGTCCGCCCAGACGCTTGCGCCGCGCCAACGGCCAAAAACCGGTCAAACGCCCGTTCTCCTCCGTGCGCAGAAGCCTCATGTCCTTTTCCGGGCAAAGCGCCTGCCACCACCACTTCTGCAAGAATAAGCCCTCGCAGTTCGGAAAATCCTTTTTTTCCATACAATCCCGAAACAGCGCAAGAAAGGCCTCGGCCTGACGCTCGCGGGAAAACTGCCGCTCGATATCGGGGTCTACGGGTATTTCCGTATGGCCGTTTTTCCGCCAAAGCGCATATTGCTCTTCGATAAACGTCTCTATTTCTTTTTCCTGCCGTGCCGCCAAGCCACAATGATAACGGTTCACAAGCGCTTCCAGATAGCTTTCATCACTGCGCACCAACAAAAGCGGCTTCCCCACCGCCAGCGACTCGAAAATCTTGGTGGTCATGATGCCCTTCGGCCCGTTTTCGCCCGCCTTGTTGGCCAACTGCAACAGAATGGAACTGCGGTTGAAGACCGCGGGAACCTCGGCCGCCGGCACAAAGCCTTCGTAGTGCATGAACGGCTCTATGGCATAGCGTGCGGCCTCTTTTTCCAAAATCCGACAGCCTTCCTCGTCCACATACCACTCCAGGCGGAAATGTTCCGGCTCTATGACACCCCTTTTCGCCAAAGCCGCCACGGCCTCGAAAAGCAAGGACGGGTCGCGCATCTCCAAACCGAGGATACGCCCGGCAAAAGAAATCCGAAACACCCCGTCACGCACCTTCTGCGGAAAGAATAATTCCGGGTCGTAACCATTGTATATGAGGTGTGTATTCGGGTTTATCTGACGTAAAAATTCAATATGCCACGGAGAGACGCTCACCACGGCATCCGCCCGTCTGAGCATACGGTTCCTCTGTTGGATACGTCTTTGGGTGAAAATTCTATCCACCACGAAACCAAGACTTTTTCCGATATGCAACTTGCGGTTCAGATACGATTTATCGGGAAACTGCTCCGCGATGTCGCGCAAATCGGCCACAAAAGGCACCTTGAAGCGTTTGGCGAGCCTGTAGGCCGCACAGAGGGGAAAGGTCTTGTAGGTACTGCAAAGCACGATATCGTAGCCCCTCGCATCGGGGTCTTTCTCCATCGCGCGCATCAGGCGGCGGTCTTTGTAGTGGTAGAGCTGGTCTTTGAGCATCACCGTCGCCCACTCCCACTTATTCTTCCAACCCTCTCTATATTTGTAGAAATCAACGTATTTTACACGGTTTGCATAGCCGCACAAAGCCTCGAAGCGCTTGTCGGGCACATATTCGCACAGCACGTCTACCGTAACCCCCTTGAGCGAGAGATACTTGCAGAGATACCCCATGCGGGGGCCGAAAGCGGGCGGGAAATTGTCGCAGACTATCAACACTTTCATACGGGCACCCGATTAAGACAATCTACAAAGATAATCAAGGAAATATCGGTACACATCCCGTAGCCAGGGGGTGGCGTTGACCGGATAGGCGCTCTGCACGAAAGAGGTGTTGTGCCACAGCAGACACACTTCGCCCCCATGCCGACGGACGGTCTGAAAGAGCGACGTGCAGTATTCCAAGGCCTTTTCCTCGTCCAAGCGCATATAACGCAGGTCGGCGAGCGTGGCGTCCATCACGGAAAGCGGGTGCAGCACCAGCTGGCTCAAACGGCCTGAAATCGGGTTTATCCATATTGCAGGGCGTGTGGTGGCCAAACGGAAACCTGCCACATCGGCATATCCCATCGTGAAATCGTCGGTGATGCCGATACTTTCCAAGCTTGCCAGATGCAAGGGTTCGCAGGAACGCAGAAAGTGGTTGCGGAAAAAGAAAACCTTTTTTCCCAAGGCCTGCTCCACCTCCCGTTTTTCGTAGAGATCCGCCCGCTTCGCACCGGAAGAATAACTGCCGTGCAGGCCAAATGTAACATTTTGACCCACAAGAAAGTCGAGAAGCTTACTTAAACCTTTGCTTTTGAGTTTGTAGACAGGTTTATCGTAGGGCGATTCGCCTCCGCCTTTCAGGAAATAGACCGTTTGAACGGGAATGTCGGCCTTTTCCCGACAGGCTTGGTCGAGCTCGGCCATAAGGGGAAACGTATAATACGGGTCGTCCTCCCAATCCTGCCGCCAAAGCCGCCAGGCCGTGCCCCAACTCGTTCCCTGCGACACCTCCCGGCAGAAAGCGCGCAGGCTCTTGCCGAAGAAAGGCGCGTCCACATCGTGGGTCAGCCACACCTTGGCGATTTTCTCGGGCATGGACGGCACATCGATTCCGGCTTCCCGAAGCCATCGCTGCACCAAGAGCGTATATTCGTCCAAAATAGGCCTGTCTATCAATCCATTCTTGAACAGGAGCGATTCCCGTCCCGGAAAACGGCCATGCAGGTCGCGCACCTGCGGACGGCAAATCTCCTCGTAGCGCGAAAGGAAGAAGAACGCGGTGGCCACCAAATCGGCATAGACCACCACCGTATTCCCCACTTTCTCCACACGGTCTTCGCCATAGAGGAAAGGCACGCCCTCGATTTCGGGCAAGGCTCCGACAGGCAGCGACGCTTCGGTGCCGTAGTGCTCCGATTCGAAGAAACCCGAGGGCACAAACACCAGATCGTAGCGCGGAAACAACTCTCTGTCTGCCGTATAGCCTATACGGAAGCGTTTGAAGATGTTTTCATCCTCATAGCCCGTAAGGAATTGCAGAATAAAATTCTTGGTCTTTTCGTGCAGTTGCATAACTTGCAAAGGTATGAAAAATCGTTATTTTTACGCTTTGTTTCAAACAGGTTTCCAACCCCCTGTCCCAAAGGCTGCGGCAAGGGAAACCGGGTTTTGTAAAAACAACAGGATATGAAAATTAAGGAAGTTTCAACGCCCCAAGAGAAAAAGGCCTGGCACAAATTCCAGCGGGATTTCTATCGGAACGACCCCTATTTTTCGGCGCCGTTCGAAACCATGATAGAAGCCATCTTTACGCCCGGCAAGAACGAATTTTACGAAAACGGGGATGCCACCCGATTCCTGCTCTACGACGACCAAGGGCAAATCATAGGGCGCACGGCGGCTTTCATCAACGGAAAGAAAGCCTACACCTTCAAGCAACCCACCGGCGGCATGGGCTTTTTTGAGTGCGTCAACGACCAAAAGGCTGCCAATCTGTTGTTTGACGCCTGCCGCGACTGGCTGCGCGCGCGGGGCATGCAGGCCATGGACGGCCCTATCAATTTCGGGGAGAACGACAACTACTGGGGCTTGCTTGTGGAGGGCTTCGAACCCTCGGGCTGGGGCATGAACTACAATCCCCCCTACTACAAGGAATTGTTTGAAAACTACGGCTTTAAACTTTATTTTGAACAGGTGAGCAACCTGCTCGACTACACCAAGCCGTTCCCCGAGCGCTTTTGGAAAGTGGCCAACTGGGTGCGTTCCAAGCCCGAATATTCCTGCCGGCATCTGGAGATGAAGAAGGTGGAGCAGTATATGCACGATATGAAAGAGGTGTATGACGATGCCTGGCAGTTCCACGAAAACTTCGTGCCCTTGCAGACCGAGACCATGCGCAAGGAACTCCGTGAGGGAAAGGGTCTTATCGACGAAAGGATGATATGGTTCGCCTATTGTAACGAGGAGCCTATCGCCTTTTTGGTGATGATTCCCGATGCCTCGCCCATTTTCCGCAAGTTCAACGGCAAGCTCACCTTAATAAATAAGTTGCGTTTCCTTTGGATGAAGAAACGGCATAAGATGACCCGCACCCGCCTCACGATTATGGGCATCAAGCCCAAGTATCAGCGTGCCGGCATAGAATCGTTGCTGTTCTGGCATCTCAACGAGGTGATGAAGAAACTGAGCTACACGCATCTGGAGCTTTCGTGGGTGGGCGACTTCAATCCCAAGATGCGCGCCCTGCACGAAAACGTGGGCGCCGTGTTCCACCAAAGGCATTACACCTACCGTATCCTGTTCGACGAGGCGCGGGAATTCGAGCGTTCCACCATTATCGCCAAGGATACCAAGCAGAAGTATCTGCAAGATGAGAAATAACCTATATTTTGTTTATTAATATATAAAAACTACGGATATGACAAGGATGTATAAGGTGGCGTGTCTGCTCGGCCTGAGTTTGCTGCTGGGCGGATGCTGCACGCAAAACAAAGATTCGAAAGATGTTATCGGAAAGCAGGATGTGGTAGTGAAAGACGGCATCCTCACCCCCGAAATCCTGTGGGCCATGGGGCGCTTGGGCGAAGTGACGGCGAGCCCCGACGGGCAGCATATCGCCTACTCCGTCCGCTATTACAGCGTGGAGGAGAACAAAGGCAACACCGACCTCTATCTTTCTGATATAGACGGAAGAAACGTGCGTCAAATCACCCATACTCCCGGAAGCGAATACAATCTCGTATGGCTCGACAACCATACGGTGGCCTACCTGGCGCCCGGCAAGGACGGCATGCAGCTCTACGGCCTGGATCTCACCAAGGCGATGCCCATGCAAGCCGAAGGCCGCGACATCGCTCCCGCATGGAAAAAGCTTTGTCCCGTGCAACTTACCCGCATCGAGGGCGGCATGGAAGGCTTCAAGCTCAGCCCCGACAAAAGCCGCATCGCCTTTATCCGTCAGGTGCAGGTGCTTCCCTCCGCCCAAGACCTCTACGCCGATATGGACAAATCCAGCGGCATGGTATTCAACGATTTGAATTACCGCCACTGGGATCATTGGAAAAACACGATTTCCCACGTCTTCATCAGCGAACTCTCCGGCGGCCTCAACGGGAGACTCCGTATGTGCACCGCTTCACAGCCTATTGACATTCTTGAAAACGAACCTTTTGAATCGCCCCTGAGTCCTTTCGGCGGCATCGAGCAATTCGACTGGAGCCCCGACGGACAGCACCTTGCCTTCGTGACCAAGGAAAGCACCGGCCGCGAATATGCGTTCTCCACCAACAGCGACGTCTTTATCTACGATGTGGAAAACCG
This sequence comes from uncultured Bacteroidales bacterium, assembly GCA_947176325.1. Taxonomy (GTDB): domain Bacteria; phylum Bacteroidota; class Bacteroidia; order Bacteroidales; family P3; genus Pullibacteroides. Next base: position 7,395 of record CAMWQD010000027.1, read on the forward strand.
CGTCCGCCACAATGTCAGCGAGGGCAACATGGGCTACGACTGGAATCCCGTCTTCAGCCCCGACGGACGTTGGCTGGCTTGGGAGAGCATGGAACGCGAGGGCTACGAATCCGACCGTATCCGTATCATTCTGCTTGATTTAGAGAACGGAAACCGTATCGACGCCTCCTACGGCTTCGACCAGTTCGCCACGAACTATGTGTGGAGCGAAGACTCCAAATATCTCTATTTCATTAGTGTGCAGCATGCGCTGACCCAAATCTACGCCCTCGATGTGGAGCAGACCGCCAAGTATGCGGTGAACGCACAGAAGAGCAGCGGAGCCGCCGGTTTCTTGGGCGGCACTCCCGAGGCCATCCGTTGCCTCACCGCCGGCATGCACGACTATCATGCCGTTACCGTGGCCGGCAAAGACAAGTTGCTCGGCGTGCGGATGTCGATGTCCTCTCCCGACGAAATCTACAGCATCGACCTCGCCCAGCGCGACGAAAATGGATTCTGCGAACAGACGCAGGTTTCGTTCATCAACAGCGATATTCTCGAACAGCTGCATATCGCCGAGGTGGAGGGCCGCTGGATGACCACCACCGACAACAAGCAGATGCTTACATGGGTTATCTATCCTCCTCATTTCGACCCCAATAAGAAATACCCTGCCCTGCTCTACTGCCAGGGTGGCCCCCAAAGCACGGTAAGCCAGTTCTGGAGCTACCGTTGGAATATGCAGATTATGGCCGCCAACGGCTATATCGTGGTGGCGCCCAACCGCCGCGGTCTGCCCGGCTTCGGCATGGAATGGCTCGAACAAATCAGCGGCGACTACGGCGGACAGAATATGCGCGACTATCTCACCGCCATCGACGAAGTGAGCGCCGAACCCTATGTAGATAAAGACCAATTAGGCTGTGTGGGTGCAAGTTACGGAGGATTTTCGGTGTATTGGCTGGCCGGTCACCACAACAAACGCTTCAAGGCGTTCATCGCCCACGACGGTATGTTCAATTTCGACCAGCAATGCCTCGAAACCGAAGAGATGTGGTTCGACCACTGGGATTTAGGGGGTGCCTATTGGGACAAGGATCCCAAGGTGAAGAAGGCCTACTCCGAATCCCCGCACCTTTTTGTCGACCAATGGGATGCGCCTATTCTTGTGATACACGGCGAGTTGGATTACCGTATCGTGGCCTCGCAGGGCATGGCGGCCTTCAACGCGGCCATCATGCGCGGCATTCCCGCCGAACTGCTCATCTTCCCCGACGAGAACCATTGGGTGTTGCAGCCTCAGAACGGGGTGCTGTGGCAACGCCGTTTCTTCCGCTTCTTAGACAAGTGGGTGAAGGGTTTGAGCGAGGAAGAGATGCAGGACAAGCACTATGCGCAACAGGATTTCAGCTTGGTGAGTCCTTTCTCCGAAGGAGGCAGAAGCCTCAACAAAGGCGGCTCGAAGGAACTGAACACCGAAACGCAGGTGGCGCAATAAGCCATAAGGAGCCGCCGTGCACGATAAACCGACGATAACAGGGCTTTTCGCCACTTTCTTCAAAATCGGGCTTTTTACGATTGGGGGTGGGTATGCCATGCTCGCCATGGTGCGGCAGATTATCGTGGTGCAGCGCAAATGGATGCCCGAAGACGAGTTTGTGGAGATGATAGCCCTGTTGCAGAGCCTGCCCGGCATCTTCGCCGTCAACATGGCCTTGAGTGTGGGCAAGCGTCTCCTCGGCAGGAAAGGAAGTCTGTCGGCGGCCTTCGGGGCCATTCTGCCGTCTATCGTCATTGTGCTCGCCATTGCCATCTTTGCTCAAAAATGGAAGGGGAACGCACTCGTGGAGGCTTGTTTCAAGGGTGTCCGTCCCTGCGTGGTCGCGCTTATCCTCTCTCCCGCCCTGCAGATGATGAAGAAGGCGGGGGTGACGCTCCGCAACTTCTACCTTCCCTTGGTGGCCGTGGTGCTGGTGTGCGTGCTGCATGTATCGCCCGTCTATGTGATTGTGGCGGCGGGCGCGGGCGGTGCCTTCTACGGCTACCTTAAAGAAAGGAGGCGGGCGGCATGATAGTCTTATACCTGCAACTTTTCTGGGTGTTCTTCAAGCAGGGGGTGTTGGGTTTCGGCGGGGGCTACGCCATGCTCTCGCTCATGCAGCACGATGTGGTGGAACGCTATGCGTGGCTCGACCCGCAGGGTTTCTCCGATATCGTGGCCTTGAGTCAGACCACGCCGGGGCCTATCTGCATCAACGCGGCCACCTATGTGGGCTATCACGCCTCTTTCGACTTGGGGCAGAATGTGTTTCTCGGGGTTTTGGGCTCGCTCACGGCAAGTCTGGCGGTCTGCCTGCCTTCGGTGTTCTTGGTGTGGGTGGGATTGTCTTTCCTGCTCCGGCATCGCAATCATGCGGTGGTGGGCGCGGTGATACAGGGTTTCAAGTTGGTGAGCGTGGCCTTGATAGCTTCGGTGGCCATCGGGATGATGAACCCTTATAATTTTATCGACTACAAGAGTTTATTAATTTTTGTAACCGTTTTCGCCGCCTCCTTCCGCAAGCACTTCCACCCCATCCTCTGCATATTATTGTGCGCCCTCCTCGGCTTCTTTCTGTATGGAGGATGAAATTATTACGCACACCTATATAAAAAAAACACACCGCCGATGGGCGGTGTGTCGGGTATAGCAACCATAACCGATACGTATCAATACAACTTTTGATTAACAGTCCAACCGTTCTGTACGAACCATGTACTATCTTCCACACTTGCTTTTCCCAATCTAAAGACCAAATTACCACGACCAGAAATATTATCGGAAAGCTCAACACGATCTTCTAAGATTCTACGAAGAGCTAATATGTTAGATGAAGTAAAACTAGTAAAAACATCCCCTGGTTTGACTGCCATATATATGTG
>CAMWQD010000028.1 GCA_947176325.1 uncultured Bacteroidales bacterium
GTAGTTTGTATCAAGCAAGTGCCGGATACCACCGAAATCAAGCTGGATCCGGTTAAGGGTACGCTGATTCGCGACGGCGTTCCCAGCATTATGAATCCCGACGACAAGGGCGGTCTGGAATTCGCCCTCCAGTTGAAGGATCAGTACGGCGCACACGTCACCGTCATCACGATGGGCCCTCCCCAAGCCGACGCCATTCTGCGCGAGGCTTTCGCCATGGGTGCCGACCGTGCCATTCTGCTTACCGACCGTGCTTTCGCCGGTGCCGATACCTTGGCCACGAGCCACGCGCTTTCGGCTGCGTTGAAGAAACTCGAATACGATTTGATTATCGCCGGCCGTCAGGCTATCGACGGCGACACCGCGCAGGTAGGCCCCGAAACGGCTGAATTGCTCGATTTGCCGCAGGTGAGCTACGTGGAAGGCATTGAATTCGACGGCAAGAACACCTTGCAGGTTCGCAAGCAGACCGAAGAAGGCTATCAGATTTTGGAAGTTCACACGCCTTGCTTGCTCACCGTGCTGGCTTCGGCCAACAAGGCCCGCTACATGACCGTGAGCGGCATCGTCAACGCTTTCGACAAGGAAGTGGAAATCTGGACGGCTGCTTCGGTAGGCGCCGATCCCGCCACCCTCGGTCTCAACGGTTCGCCCACCAAGGTGAAAAAATCGTTCGGCAAACAGCTCAAAGGCAAGGGCGAGGTTCACGAAGTGGATGCCGCCGAAGCCGCCGAGATTATTGTCAATAAGTTAAAAGAACGTCACATTATCTAAAAAATCACGAAAATGGATATCGCAGCATATAAGAACGTTTTCGTCTTCGCCGAACAGCGCGAAGGCAAAATCCAGAGCGTGGCTTTCGAACTTCTTGGCAAAGCCCGCGATTTGGCCGACACTTTGGGTCAGGAAGTATGCGCCATGTTGATTGGCTACGGTTTCAAAGACCAGGCCAAGGATCTGATTGCGCACGGTGCCGACCGCGTGTTGGTGGTGGACGACAAGGATCTCGAACTCTACACCACCGAAGCCTACGCGCAGGCTATCGTTTCGATTGTGGAACAGAAGAAGCCCGGCATCATTCTCTTGGGTGCCACCACGATTGGCCGCGACCTCGGCCCGCGTGTTTCGGCCCGTCTGTCCACCGGTCTCACCGCCGACTGCACCAAGCTCGACATTGACGAAGAAACCAAGGGTCTGATGATGACCCGTCCCGCTTTCGGCGGTAACCTCATGGCCACCATCATGTGCCCCAACCACCGTCCGCAGATGAGTACGGTTCGCCCCGGCGTTATGTCCGCCCGCGAAGCCGATGCCAGCCGCAAGGGCGAAATCGAAGCCGTGAAAGTGGAATTCAACCGCGAGAAAATTGCCCGTGTCAAGGTGAAGAAAGTGGTGAAGGAAGACAAGGGTTGCGTGGATATCTGCAAGGCCAAGGTTTTGGTTTCCGGCGGCCGCGGCGTAGGTTGCAAGGAAGGCTTTGAAAAACTCCGCAAGCTGGCCGACTGCCTCTGCGGCGAAGTTTCGTCTTCGCGCGCCATGGTGGATGCCGGTGTGATGGATCACAGCCGTCAGGTAGGTCAGACGGGTAAGACCGTCCGTCCCGACGTATATTTCGCCTTGGGTATTTCGGGTGCCATCCAGCACTTGGCCGGTATGGAAAATTCGGAATACATCATTGCGGTGAACAAAGACAAATACGCGCCTATCTTCGAAGTGGCCGATATGGGTATCGTGGGCGACCTCAATAAAGTGGTTCCCGCTTTGATAGACCGTCTCGCCAAAGAGGTGAAGAAGTAAAACGAAATTCACCTTTTATCCGAAGCCCGCTCCATGACATCCGTCAGGAGCGGGCTTTTTCGTAGCGGGTGATGAGGCTCCTGTACCAGATGAGTTGGACGGCGATGACTACCACGCCGCTGAGACTGAAAAGCAGCAAGGCCAAAGAAAGGTCGTGCAGAAGTATTCCGACGAAAAGGCTTGCGCAACGCAAGGCAAAATAGGCGATTTCGATGCCTAACATCACACTTTGCTTCTGAAATATATCGGGAATGAAACAAAGGCTTCCCCCCACGCATACCATGGCGATCCACGGCAGGAGCAAACGGATGTGTTCGCCCGTCACCGCCCAGTTATCGCCCAACAGCCACGCGCAAAGTTGCGGCAGGAAGAAATACAGAACGGCGAAGCAGGGAATCACCACCGCCAGTGTCCGAACAATGAATCTGTCGAATAATTTTCCTATTTCCTGCCTGTTCTGCACCTTTTCCGAAAATTTCTGGAAAAACACTTGATAAATCGAGGAAACAATCATGTTGATGGGGCGGAAGGAGAGGGTGAGCGCCATGCCGAAATAGCCTATGGCACCGAGGCCGAAGACGGGCGTGAGCAGGAAAAAGGGCAGGTTTCCGCTGAAATAATTGACGATGCTGCGGGGTAGGGAGAAGATGGGAAAACGTTTGTAGCGGCGCAATGCCGTTCCGATTTGCCGGAAATCGAGGCGGAACAACATCCTTAGTTGCGCCTTGTTGTGCCGGAAGCCCGTCGCCAAAGCCCCGGCGAGAGCCAAAGCCAAGCCCGAAACGGTGGAAACCACAAGTCCCCACCGCAACTTTCCCGCCAATCCGAAACCGTATTTAAGCAAGGAATTGCTTGCGGTCTGCGATACCTGATACAAGCCGATGGTGCTGAATTTCTTGTTTCGGGTGAACCAATAATTGAAAAGCGTCCACAAGCCCGAAAGCAGCACGAAAAGGGGCAGGAGAGGGTAAAAAACGGCCAATTCGGGCGCGTTGAAGAGGGCGGCAATCGGTTTTCGGAAAAAGACGCTCAGGGCAACGAGCAAGGTCATTCCCGTCACCCACAGGAAATCCGCCTGGAAAACGCCCACCGCCTTTTTTTCGGATTTGGGAAGCAGCAGGGCGTAATGATAATCCGCATTGGCAACCAAGAGCAGAACCCCGCCGATGGAGAGAAAAAGGTTCAGCACCCCGAAATCGTCGGGCGAATAGAGCCGCGTGAGCAGGGGATAGAAAAGCAAGGCCAGAGCCTGCGCCACCGCGTTGGCCGAGACCAGTTTTCCCGTGTTTCTTATCGCTTCCGACTTAAACATTTTCATACAAACGGAATTCGTACAAAATTAAAAACTTTCGAGGTTTTTCGCTAAATTTGTAGGGATATAATGAAAGGGAAAATGGCACAGGAAAAGTTGCAAAATGTAAAGATTTGCGTGATAGGGCTCGGTTATGTGGGCTTGCCCCTGGCGCGCTTGTTTTCCACCTGCTATACCACCGTGGGTTTCGACGAAAATGCCGAAAGGGTGCGGGCGTTGAACTCCGGCCACGATGCCACCGGCGAAGTGAGTGATGATTTGTTGCAGGACGCGCTTCAAAATCATGGTTTCACCTGTACTTCCTCTCTCGACAAGATACGCGATTGCAACGTCTATATCGTGGCGGTTCCCACGCCCGTGAACAGCGACAACACGCCCGACCTGCGGCCTGTCTTCAAGGCGAGCGAGACGGTGGGCAAAGTGCTTTCGAAAGGCGATGTGGTGATTTATGAATCCACGGTTTATCCGGGTGTTACCGAAGACGAATGTATGCCGATTGTGGCGAAGTTTTCGGGTTTGACCTACAACACGGATTTTTTCGCCGGCTACTCGCCCGAGCGCATCAATCCCGGCGACAAGGAACATACGGTGGAGAAAATCAAGAAGGTGACGTCGGGTTCCACTCCCGAAGTGGCCGATTTTGTAGACAGGCTCTATAATTCCGTCTTGTTGAACGGCACGCAGAAGGCTTCTTCCATTCGTGTGGCGGAGGCTGCGAAAATCATCGAAAACTGCCAGCGCGACGTAAACATCGCCTTCATCAACGAACTCGCCAAGATTTTCAACGCTATGGGCATAGATACGCACGAGGTTATCGAGGCGGCTTCGTCCAAGTGGAATTTCATCAAATACAGCCCGGGGCTTGTGGGTGGGCATTGCATCAGCATAGACCCTTACTATCTGATACAGAAAGCGCAGGTATACGGGGTGTTTCCGCGCATCATGCATACGGCCCGGCGGCTCAACGACGGCATGGGTTCGTATGTGGCGCAGCAGACCATCCGCTGCATGAACAAGAAGGACGTGTTGGTGAAGGATGCCGAAATTCTGATTTTAGGCTTCACGTTCAAGGAAAACTGCCCCGACATCCGCAATACCAAGGTCATCGACATCTATCACACCTTTGCTGAATATACCTCGCGCATCACGGTCTACGACCCGTGGGCGGACGCAGAAAAGGTGAGGAAAGAATACGGCATAGAGGTGGTGAATGCGCTTCCCGAAAAAGCGGCTTTCGACGCGGTGATTCTCGCCGTGGCGCACCGTTGCTTTTTGGAAAAGGACGTGCGGGCGTGGGTGCGCGAAGGTGGCGTAGTTTACGATGTAAAGGGCGTTTTGCCGCGAGAAACGGTAGACGACAGACTGTAACGGAGGAACGATATGAACAATGCGCCTTTGGTTTCCATTATCATGCCCAATTATAATTGTGGCCCGTTTCTGCGCACAGCCATAGATTCGGTGCTTTCGCAAACGTATGGAAATTGGGAGTTGCTGATTCAGGACGATGCCTCCACCGACGGAAGCCAGGCGATTATTGAGGAATATGCCGCGCGGGAGCCTCGGATAAAATTTGAAAGGAACGATAGGAATAAGGGCGCGGCCTTGAGCCGGAACAGGGCTATCGAGCGTTCCGAGGGCGAGTATCTGGCTTTTTTGGACAGCGATGATGTTTGGTTGCCGAAGAAACTCGAGATGCAGTTGGCGTTCATGCAGGCGCACGATTGCGATTTCAGTTTCACGCAATATGCGCATATAGACGAAAAGGGGCGCTTGATGGGCGTACAGGCCAAGGTGGTGAAACATTTAACGTATGGAAAGATGCTGAGACACTGCTGGCCGGGTTGTCTCACGGTGATGTATCGGCAGGATTTGCATCGCAAGATCTATGCGGAGGATGTGGAGCGCAACAACGACCACGCCTTGTTTCTCCGGGTCTTGAAGAATTGCCGAAACGCTTGCGGCATACCCACGTGCATGGCCTTGTACCGTATCCGCAAGGGGAGTATTTCGCGGAGTAAGCTCAAGATGATAAAGCCGTATGTGGAGGTGGTTCACGACTTGGAGGGACACAGTTACTGTATGGCGCTTTTCTGCGTGTTTACGCAGGTTTTCGTTAAGGTTTTCTTGAAATACAAAAAAACGAAGAGATATGGAGAACTTGAATGCGAAGTGGCGGGAACAACTGTCTGAGAAAGGCATTTCGGAAGCGCAGTTGCAGGAACAGTTGGAGAATTTCAAAAAGGGCTTTCCTTTCGCGCGTCTCACGGGGGCGGCGGTGGAAGACGACGGTGTGTTGGTTTTCGGGGAGGAACAGAGGGAAAACTACCGCAGGCTCTATCGCGAAAAGGCTTCTTCCGAGAGCATTTTGAAATTTGTTCCGGCTTCGGGGGCGGCCACGCGCATGTTCAAGAATCTCTATGCGTTTTATGAGAAATTGAAAGCCACTTCCGTAGCCGAAGAGCCGACCGCCGATGTGCGCGAGTTTTTCGACAATCTTCACCGATACGCTTTCTACAACGAGTTGGACGAGGCGGTGAAGAAGATAAGCGGAGCGGATTTGAAACAATGCATGGCCGAAAAGAAATACTTGGCGGCGCTGGACGCTTTGTTGGAAAATCCGAAAGGTTTGGGCTACGGCAAAAAGCCCAAGGCGTTGTTGAGGTTTCACGCCTATCCCGACGGCAACCGGTTGGCGTTGGAAGAACATTTGGTGGAAGGTGCGCTCTATGCGCAGAGCGGAGGCGTGTGCCGCCTGCATTTCACGCTTTCTCCCGAACACCGCGCCGATTTCGAAGCTGCGGTGAAAGCCGCCCTTCCGCACTACGAAAAGAAATTCAACATCCGTTACGATATTTTCTATTCCGAGCAGAAATCTTCTACCGATACGGTGGCGGTGACTTTAGACAACCGCATCTTTACCGACGCGGAGGGCAATATGGTGTTCCGTCCCGGCGGCCACGGTGCGCTTATCGAGAATCTGAACGAAATGGATGCCGATGTGATTTTCATCAAGAACATCGACAATGTCACCACCGATGCCTTGCGCGGGGATACCGTCGCCTACAAGGAGTTGTTGGCGGGGGTGTTGATGGAGTGCCGCGAGGCCGTATACGGATGTTTGGAGAAAATGGACACCATGACGCAGGTCTATCCTTCGTTCCTGCAGGAAGTGCGGGCGTTGGTGTGCGGAAAATTGGGAATGAAGCTGCCCGACGGTTTCGACGATATGGGGCAGCGGGCGCAGTTGGAGTATTTCCGTGCAGTTTTAGACCGTCCCATGCGCGTGTGCGGCGTGGTGCGCAATACGGGAGAGCCCGGCGGCGGCCCGTTCTGGGTGCTTTCCGAGGGAGAGAAAGCTCCTTCGCGGCAGATAGTGGAGTCGTCGCAGGTAGACAGGGCCGCCGCCGACCAAAAGCGGATTTTCGAGACTTCGCGGTTCTTCAATCCCGTGGACTTGGTTTGCAGTCTCTATAACCACAAGCACGAGAAATACGATTTAAGGCGGTTCGTAGACCCGCAGACGGCTTTCATTTCGCAGAAATCGGTCAAGGGAACCGACATCAAGGCTATGGAGCTTCCCGGCTTGTGGAACGGAGCCATGGCACGGTGGATCACCTTGTTCGTGGAAGTGCCGCAAAGTGTCTTCACACCGGTCAAAACCGTCAACGACCTGCTTCGCAAAGAACATCAAAATTTGTAAAGAACATCCAAAACCTTATATTAATATGAAACCAGCCGAGTACATCCAAACCAATAAACAGAGATTTCTCGAGGAACTTTTCGGACTTATCCGTATTCCCTCCATCAGCTCCGAATCGAGCCATAAGCAAGATATGGTGAAGGCCGCCGAGTATCTGCGCGACCAAATTCTGAAAGCCGGCGCCGACCGTGCGCAGGTTATGCCCACCGAGGGCAACCCCGTGGTCTATGCCGAGAAAATCATCGACCCCGCCAAAAAAACCGTCTTGGTATACGGTCACTACGACGTGATGCCCGTAGACCCTCTCGAACTTTGGAAGACGCAGCCTTTCGAACCGCAGATTATAGGCGACAGGCTCTACGCGCGCGGTGCCAACGACGACAAAGGACAGTCGTTCATGCACGTCAAGGCGTTTGAATATCTTGTGCGCGAAAATCTCCTGCCCTGCAACGTCAAATTCATGCTCGAGGGAGAGGAGGAAATCGGTTCCCCCTCGCTCGAAAAATGGTGTGCCGACAACAAGGCCATGTTGAAAGCCGATGTGATTTTGGTGTCCGACACTTCGATGATTGCGCCCGACACTCCCTCCATTACCGTGGGTCTGCGCGGTTTGAGCTATGTGGAAGTGAGCGTGACGGGGCCCAACAAAGACCTTCATTCGGGCATTTTCGGCGGTGCGGTGGCCAATCCCGCCAATGTGCTGGCCAAACTGATAGCCGATTTGATAGACGAGAACGGACATATCGCCATTCCCGGTTTCTACGACGATGTGGTGGAGATTTCGGCGGATGAACGTGCGGCAATGGCGCAGGCGCCTTTCAACGAACAGGAATACAAGAAAGCCTTGGATATAGAGGAGGTGAGCGGTGAAAAAGGTTTCACCACGCTCGAACGCACCGGCATCCGTCCCTCGCTCGACGTAAACGGCATGTGGAGCGGCTATACGGGCGAAGGTGCCAAGACGGTGCTTCCCTCCGTGGCGCGCGCCAAAATCAGCATGCGTCTGGTGCCCAATCAGAATTGGGAAAAGATAGCCGACCAAATCCGCGACTTTCTGGTGGCGCGCGCCCCCAAGAGCGTGAAGATAGAGGTGAAGAAACTGCACGGCGGCTCGGCCTATGGCGCGGACTTGAAGTCGGAAGCCTATCGGGCGGCCGAAGAAGCCTATATGGAAGTGTATGGCAAGAAGCCCATACCCACCCGCAGCGGCGGCAGCATCCCTATCATCGCTGTATTTGAAAAAGTGTTGGGAATCAAATCACTCCTAATGGGTTTCGGCCTCGAAGCCGACGCCATTCACTCGCCCAACGAAAGCTACCTGCTCGAAAATTTCTATCGCGGAATAGAAACGATCACTTCTTTCTATCTCCATTACGGAAAGTAGCCTTCCTTTCCTCATATTTCTTCCCCCAGCCGTATTCGTCTTTCAGAGATGCATCGGCGGGGAGGAAATTGAAGGAATAACGGTCGATGGACTCGTCCTCCATAGTCTTCTTGCCGTTGACGGCACCGTTGAGGTTCACCGCCAGGGACACGATTTGCTGACAGCCGAACTTGGCGCCTTGCAGGTGGAACACGAAAGCGGCCTTGGCCTCCACGATACCGTTCTTGAAGAGGCTGATATACCATTGGCTCTCCAAATACGACTTGGCTCTTAAAAGCGGTGTGCCCCAATACGTCATGGAAAAGTTGTCGGTGGGCACGGTGAAGCGTTCCTGTCCGTAGTAGTAGAGCGTGCGCGTGCCGATACGCCAATATTGCGCATGCAGATCCACCACCAAACCCATAGGCATCTTCACCGGTGTCGCATGGTCGCGTTTGCATTCGTAACCCATCATGAAATAGGCTCCCAACCGCATTTTGTGCAGGTGTTGTGCGCGGTGCGAAAAGTCGATGCCCACACCCACCTGTCCCTGTCCGTTATCGTGCACCACGCCGTCGCCCGATTTGGGGCGCGTGTTGGCGTAGTGGAAATAATATCCGTTCAAGGCAAGGAAAAACCAATTCCAACGTTGCTCGCCGCTCAATCCCGCAAAAAACATCTCGCGGGTAACGGGCGACTGGCTTCCCACCCAGTCAATCCACAGACTGATGAAGTTGTTTTCTCCGCTCAGCTTGTAGAAAAGCCCCGTGATGTTGGGGCGGTAGTAGTTGAAGGAGTCGCGGATGAAAAAGTCGCTGTAATTGTCTAAAAGGTGTTCGCGGGGAAAGGCCCCGAACAGGAAATGGTGATGCGGGGTCTTGTATTGAAAATAGCCGGTGAAGTAGGTGTAGTCGAGGAATTTGGGTGAACCGAATTCGGTCTGAAGGTGCACGCCCGCAAAAAGACTGATGTCTTTGTAGCGGAATCCCACCTCGGGCGAAATCCTGAAGCCGGACATGGTTTGCGAGCGGATGCCGGGAATGGAGCCGTATTCGCTGTTGTCGAAAAAGCCGTAGGCGTTGGCTTTCCATTCAAAACTCTGTGCGGATGCAGTGTGGCAACCGAGGATGATTAAAAGAGAAAAGCACCCTCTGAGAAGGTGCTTTTCAAAACCGTTTTTCATATGTTATTTCGTGATTTTCTCCAACCACTTCAACATACCGAGCATCACGCCCATCGAAGCCAGGCAGATGAGCGCAAACACCAGCCACGTAATCCACTGCTGGCCGATGTTGTTGAGCATCGTCACGCCCAGGAAGATGAACAGGTTGGCTACCGCGGTGGCGCACAGCCACAAGCCTTGGCAGATACCTTGCAGATGCTTGGGAGCGATTTTAGAAACGAACGACAAGCCCAGCGGCGAGATGAAAAGCTCGGCCACGGTGAGGAAGAAGTAGGTGAGGATGAGCACCCACGGGCCCACCATGTTGCGTTGTTCGATGGAGGTTACGGCCCATTCGTTGCCGGAGGGATAGCCCATTACCTTGGCCAAGGCCGAAAGGAAGATGTAGGCGCAGGCCACGATGAACATACCGATGGCGATTTTCTTGGGCGTGGAAACGTTCTTGCCCCTGCGTGCCATGCGGCCGAAAATCAACATGATGATAGGCGTCAATACAATCACGAAGAAAGGATTGATGCACTGCCAGATTTCGGGAGCAATCGTATCGGTCTTCACGAAGTCGCGGGCGAAAATAGACAGCGACTGACCGTTTTGGTGGAAGGAGAACCAGAAGAAGATAGCCACACCCAATACGGCGAACAAAGCCGCCAT
>CAMWQD010000029.1 GCA_947176325.1 uncultured Bacteroidales bacterium
ATGGTGATGATAGGCTGACCGAATTTACACAAATGTAAAATTAATCATCACCCGGAAACAGACTTCAATTTGTTCTCTATATCTTCTATAGAAGGAAGTGAGGATTTGAAATGTCTCGGAATTAACGAATTCAAATCATATTGAGAGATACTTATCGGCAGGTTATAGCCCTCCAACGAATATTGCGCAACCACATCGTCTTTGGTTTTACAGACCAAGAGCCCGATGGTCGGATTATCGTTATCCGTCTTTAACTGGTGGTTGATTGCTGTAACATAAAAACCAAGCTGCCCAAGATGAGCCGGATCAAATTTCTCTGTTTTAACCTCTATCACCACATAACACCGTAATTTTAGATGATAGAACAAAAGGTCGGTAAATTTTTCGGTGTCGCCAACCTTCAGTCGATATTCCTGACCCACGTAAGCAAAACCGTTACCCAATTCCAATAAGAATTTCGATATATTCTTCAGTAAAGACTCTTTCAATTCCCGTTCAATGTAAGGCTCACGTAAATTCGTAAAATCAAAGATATAGGGATCTTTGGTAATCTGTTGCGCCAAATCGCTTTCGATGGCCGGTAAGGTTCTGGTAAAATTGGAAATAGCCTTTTTCTCACGCAAATGGAGATGGGTCGCTATCATATTCAAAAGCATGTTACGAGACCAACCTTCTTCCACTGTTTTGTGCACATAAAAAAAAGCCGCCGCAGGATTATCTGCAAACTTATCCATAAGCACCACATGATGCCCCCATGGCACACAGAAGATTATCGCATCTTCCGCTGATTTGGCAACAACTTGTTGCCATTTTGAATAAAGTAAATAAAAAAGCTTGATATATTTAAGATTGCGAACCGAAAAACCCTTGGCCTCGGGTAAAAGCGTTTTCAAATCCCGGCTCAATGTTTCGTAGAATGCGCTGCCATATCTATTTTCCGCTTGCCGATCTTCAATATCCCGACCAAGTGTCCAATAAAAATGCAGCATCTCCGAATTGACTCTTACCGCAGCCTTTATCTGGCTCTTTCTGTAGCGCTGTCCTAAATCTTTGAGCCAATCCGCATAATCTTTGTCTATCTTTATCTGTTTGAACATATTTTCTGTTTTTCGGGGACAAAGATAGAAGCTATAACAATATGAAAATGTTAACGTTTGTTAAATTTTGTTAAAGATTTGTTAAAAGTGACAGCTTCCACGCAGCCCCCGTGCTGTGGCCAAACGGCGGGCGGAGAGCCGCTCCACGAGGCTATGAATTGACAATGTCTGTGAAAAATGTTATATTTGCGCTCCTTTTTGGGCTTGCTTGTAAAGTGGCTCGGAATGTGTGAATTAGTTGTTGATTAACAAAATTCAGTATAGAAAATGGCTATTATCGCTAAAATCAGGAAGCATGCCGGTTTGGCCGTGGGGCTTATCGGCGTTGCCATTGTGGGATTTGTGGTGCAGGATGCCTTCGGAAGACGGGGCCAGAGCGCGCCCCCCTTGGCCGTTATCAACGGAGAAACGGTTACTTACAGTCTGTTTGCCGAACAGGTGGATCAGATTACCGAACAGTTCAAACGCGCACAGGGCGCCGATGTGAGGATCTCCGAGGAGGATTTGCAGCAGATCCGCGCCATGGCATGGCAGAGGATTCTGGGCGATTACCTGCTGAACGAGGCCTGCCAGAGAACGGGGCTCACCGTCAGCGCGGATGAAATGAACGATATGTACTACGGGCAGTTCATCAGCCGCTATCTCTACCCCTACTTCACCAACCCGCAGACCGGCGAATACGACCGCATGCAGGTGATGAACATCATCAACAACTTCGACCAGCTGTCCGAACAGGATCAGGTGGCCTTGCTCGATTTGGAGAAGGTGATTAAGAACGAGCGTCTCAAGGAGAAATACTACGTGCTGGTATCGCAGTCGTATTATATGCCCAAGGCTTTGGCCGCCGCGGAGTTGGCCATGCAGGCTCCGGCCTACACCGCCCGCTATGTGGAGCTGCCCTATGCCGAAATTGCCGACGCGGACATCACGCTCTCCAAGGCCGACTATCAGAAATACTACAACGAGAACAAGTTCCGTTTCCGTCAGAACCAAAGCCGCAATATCGACTATGTGGTGTTCGACGTTACGCCCACGCCGCAGGATATGGCCGACCTCGACCGTCAGGTGGCCGACCTCTTCGCCGAATTCCAGGCGGAGGAGAACATTCCCGACTTTGTGAACGCCGTTACTTCGGGCGAGCGTTTCGACAGCGTATACCGCAACCAAAGCGAGATTTTGCCGGGTTGGGACACCTTGTTCAACACGGTTAAGGGCACCTTCATCGGGCCCCGCCGCATCGGCCGCACCTATCAGATGGCCAAGCTCATGGATGTGCAGATGCGTCCCGACTCGCTTCACATCAACCATATCTTCCTCTCCTATACCGAAGCGGGCAGCCAGAGCGGACGCAACAAGGAGCAGTCGAGGCGTTTGGCCGACTCTCTCGTGAACGTCATCAACGCTTCTCCCGCCGTGTTCGCGCAGTTGGCCGCGCAGTATTCCGAGGATCCTTCGGCCGCGCAGAACGGCGGCGACATGGGTTGGCAGCGCGACGGCTATTTCGTGGGCTTCCTCAACAACGCCATTCTGTCTACGCCGCAGGGCCGCGCCACGATGGTGGAGGGCCCCAACGGTTTCCACGTGATGTATGTAACCGAAAAGACCGCGCCCGTGAAGAAGGTGCTGGCCGCTATCGTAAGCATCCCCATCGAGCCGAGCGAGGCCACGACCAAGGCGGTCTACACGCAGGCCAATCAGTTGCTCGGGCAGTGCAAGGGCACGTTGAAGGGTTTGGATTCGGCGGCGGCGCGTATGGGTGTGCGGGTTCGTCAGTCTGCCAGCGATGCGTTGGGCGTGGCGCTTCCCGGTGTGCCCCAGGCGCGTGAGGTGGTGCGTTGGGCCTACGACAAGAGCAGCAAGGAAGGCCGTGTGGCCGACCGTATCTTCGAAATGGAGAACCGCTATGTGGTGGCCGGTCTGCGCAGCATCAACGAATCCGACTACATTCCCCTCGCCCGCGCCATGGAGATTCCTCAGGTGGAATATTTGGTGAAGCAGGACAAGAAATTCGGCGAATTGGCGCAGAGGATGAAAGAGGCTTCCTCGCTCGAGGAGCTTGCCGCCAAACTGAATGTGGAGGTAGACACCGCCTACGGTCTTTCGCTGGGCTCCTACCCGCTCGTGGGCAATTCGGTGGAACCGGCTGTGCTGGGTGCTGTCTGCGGCATGCAGCCCGGGGTGCTTTCCGAACCCATCAAGGGTAATTCGGGGGTTTACCGCGTGATGGTGGACAAGGTGGATGAAAACGCCGTGGAGCCTTCGCAGGTAGACAATCTGGTGCAGATGCGTCAGAACCAGTTCTCGCAGGCGGCGGCCAACTATGTGGGCCTGGCCTTGGAGAAAGCGGCCACGATTAAGGATAACCGTGGTTTCTACTTCTAAGATTTCTGTGACGATACAGGAGGGCACCCCGTTGGGGTGCCCTTTTTTTTTGTAAGTTTGCAATCCTATATAATTAAGGAGTGCGTATGCCGGAATCCATTCATACATCGGTGCAGTTGTTCGACGACAATCTGGCGATGTTCACGGCTATGCTCCGCGATATCGAGACGGCGGAAAAATACATCTATCTCGAAACCTTCCGCTTCAACAACGACCCTATCGGCCACAAGTTCCGCGATGCGCTGGCGGCCAAGGCGCGGGAGGGGCTTGATATCCGGCTCTTGGTGGATGCCTACGGCACCAAGGAGTCCGATTTGTTCGACGAGTTGATTGCCAACGGGGGCAAGGTGATTTATTTCAAGAAGATGAAATTCTTTGTCTCGAATTCCTTTGCCCGCAACAACACCCGCAACCACCGCAAGCTGCTGCTCATAGACGACAGAATCAGTTATATAGGTTCTTCAAACCTCACTTCCTACAGCCTCAACTGGCGCGACCTGAACCTGCGGCTCGAAAATCCCATCACGCGCAAGCTCAAGGGCTGCTTCCTGCGCAACTGCGCGCAATATAAGTTCTACGAATTGGTGCCTTTCGAGAAGATAAAGACGGTGAACTACCACGGCTTCGGCATCGTGCAGGACACGCCCACGCGCTATTTCCAGACGGTGCGCAATCAGATGCTTCACCTTATCGAAAGCGCCAAGAGCGAAATCCTCATCGAAACGCCCTATTTCCTGCCGGGGCAGAAAATCCGCAGGGCGTTGGTGCAGGCGGTGCAGAGGGGGTGTGAAGTGGTGTTGCATCTTCCGCTTCATTCGGATGTGATGTTGGTGGATATTCTGTCGCACAAGTATTTCGGGCCTTTACATAAAGCGGGGGTGAAGGTGAAGTTCTACACGCGCGATTTGCTCCATGCCAAGTGTATGTTGGTGGACGGCAAGCGTTTTTTCATGGGGTCGGCGAATATGGATTACCGGAGTTTCCGGCTGCAATACGAGATTATGCTCTATGGGGTGGACAAGGAGATTGTGGATTTGTTGAGGGCGCATATCGAGGGCACGCAGGCGCATTGCGTGGATTTCGACTACGAGAAGTGGAAGACCGCACCGCTGATAAACCGCCTCCTCGAATGGCTCCTCACCCCCTTCAGACATTTGTTTTGATTAAAAAATATATTAATATGAACAACGATTTGCAAAACCTCAAGCCGCAGATTCTGTGGCACTATTTCGACGAAGTGCTCCGCATTCCCCGTCCCTCCAAGAAAGAAGAGAAAATCCGCGCCTATCTCGTGGATTTCGCCCGCCAACACAATCTGGAATGCCACGAAGACGCCACCGGCAACGTCCTCATCCGCAAACCCGCCACCCAAGGCCACGAAAACCGCCCCGGCATTGTCCTGCAAAGCCATATGGACATGGTGTGCGAGAAAAACGGCGACTCCACGCACAACTTCGACACCGACCCCATAGAAGCCTATGTGGACGGCGACTGGGTGAAAGCCAAAGGCACCACCCTCGGCGCCGACAACGGCATGGGCGTATCCACCCAATTGGCCGTACTCGCCTCGAACGACCTCGAACACGGCCCCCTCGAATGCCTTTTCACCGTGGACGAAGAAACCGGCCTCACCGGAGCCTTCGGCCTGCAACAAGGCTTCCTGCAAGGCAAGACCCTGCTCAACCTCGATTCCGAAGACGACGGACAATTCTTTATCGGCTGCGCAGGCGGCATCGACACCGTGATTAAATTCCCCTACCGCAAGGAACTCATCGACCCCAAGCTGCACTATTTTCAGGTGCAGGTGAAAGGACTTGCCGGCGGACATTCCGGCGACGACATCAACAAAGGGCGCGCCAACGCCATTCAACTCCTCGCACGTCTGCTTTATAGGCTGGACGAAGCCTCGCCCCTGCGCATCGCCTCGTTCAACGGCGGCAACCTCCGCAACGCCATTGCCCGCGAAGCGGTGGCCTGCATCGGGGTCAACGCCGACCAAGCCTCGGGACTGGCCGCCGATGTAGCCCGCTTCAAGACCCTCTTCGCCCAAGAATACAAAGCCACGGAACCCGCTTTGGATGTGGTGCTTACCGAAATTCCCAAACCCGAAATCCTGATGAAGCAGGAAGACGGACGCGCCCTCATCTATGCCCTCAACGCCTGTCCCCACGGCGTGTTGCGCATGAGCGACGAAATCAAGGATTTTGTGGAAACCTCCACCAACCTCGCTTCGGTGGCCACCCAAGACCGCTTCGTGCTGATATGCACCAGCCAACGCTCGTCGGTGGAGAGCGCCAAACACTTCGCCGCGCAACGTGTGGCCGCCTGCTTCAAGGCCATAGGTGCGCAGACCGAACACAGCGAGGGCTATCCCGGCTGGAAACCCAACGCCAACTCCCCTATCCTGAAACTCGTTTTGGATACCTTCCGCGACCTTTTCCACGAAGAAGGCAAGGCGCTGGCCATTCACGCCGGTCTGGAATGCGGCCTGTTCAGCGAGAAATATCCCGACATGGACATGGTGTCCTACGGCCCCACGATGCGCGGCGTGCACTCGCCCGACGAAAAAGTTTCGATAAGCACCGTGGAACGCTTTTGGAAACTCACCGTGGAATTGCTCAAACGGTTTTAATCCAAACCTATGCTGCGTATTTTCTCCGAAAGAAAGGCTCTTGTCTTCGCCGACACGCTCGGCGAGGGCAAGGGCGTTCCCGAATTCGTCTTTCACGACGCGGGTGCCTTATACGATTTCGTGATGCGGGAATTCCGCCCCAAGATGCCCGCCGACGCGCGGGTGGTGCTCCAAAAGCCCGACGGCGGGGTTGTGTGTGCCGAAGAAGCGTTCCGCGCGTTCTGTGCGCGCACGGGAATACGCGCGGCGGCGGGAGGCTTGGTAAAGACCCTCGACCCCGCCCTCGGCGAACCCGAATATCTCTATATCTACCGCAATGCGATGTGGGATTTGCCCAAAGGCAAGAAAGAGGAAGGCGAAAGCACCGAAGAAAACGCCCTGCGCGAAGTGCAGGAAGAAACCGGCCTGCGAAACTTGAAGCTTCTCCGTTTCTTGGAAAACACCTATCATTTTGTGGATTTGGCCAAAGGCAATACCGTGGTGAAGCAGACCTCGTGGTTCGAGATGCAGACCGACCATAAGCAGACGCCCGTGCCGCAGACCGAAGAAGGCATACGGGAAGCCCGCTGGCTCACCCGCGCCCAAGTGCGCGACAGACTGCCGTTGATGTATGCCTCTATCGCCGCCCTCTCCTACGCCTACTTTCAATAAGTTTCGGAATCGGCGTTTTCGGCGGCCTGGGCAGACGCCCCGGCGGCAGCCATTTTCTTGAAAAGCAATTCGAGAGAACCCGAAGACGGGGCCGCGATATGCGAATCGAGGATGTTGCCCTTGTCGTCCACGAGGAAGAAACAGGGAAAACGCCCCGCATCGATGCGGCGGATCCAGTCTATGTTTCCGTTGAAATGCAGATAGGGCCACGGCAAGTGGCGCTTGCGGGCATCGTGCGCGTAGCGGGCGCGGCTGTGGTCGCAGTTTATCACGAAAATCCGCACGGCTTCGCGTACATCTTCCCCCGCCTTGCTCCAAATCCTTTCCAAACGGTTCAGTTCGTTCCCGCAGTCGGGGCATAGCGTGTAGTCGGCGCGCACGAACACGAAATAATGGAACTTTCCTTTTTCCAAAAGCGCGTCTACGGAAAGCGTGTCGCCTTTGGGGTCGGTCAAGGCCACGTCGGTAAAATAGTGCCGCAGATAGCGTTCCCGCCTCTGCGCAAGCAAACGTGCCGCCGTTTGCCGGTTTTCCGCAAATTTGGCCTCGCGGCTCAGATATTCCATCAACTGCGTTACCGCGCGCGCGTCAAGGCGCCCGCCGTCCCATTCCTGCGACAAGGCATAGAGCAACACCCATTCGCGCAAGGCCTCGTTGCGCAGGGCGTAGTCGAGCCCCATGCTGTCGGAAAGCGCCTTGACGCGCGCCCCCACCTCCAAGGCCGTGTCCCGAACAAGCCGCCGCACCTGATTGTATGGCAGAAAACGATTTGTGGCGAAATAATCCCCGAAAAACTGCCGCAGGAAATCGGCCTGCGCGGGGTTGTCGGCGTCCACCGGCTTGCCGTCCACATAGCGGTCGAAGATTTCGCGCCGCGACATCAAGCCCGAAAAATAGGCCAAAAGCGCCTCGGAATAAGTGCGGTAAGTGCTGAAATAGAGCGATGTGTCCCCGCCGAATTCCTCCTGCGCCCGACGCAGGAACCTCACCACGGGCAAGGTGTCTTTCTGTAGGTAAATCCGCTCGAAATCCATGCCTAACATGCGGTTGTAGAGATAGGCGTAACGCCCCAAAAGATAGTTGAGATCGGTGGTGTCGCGCCCGCCCGAAGAATCCGTCAGCACATAGCGCAGTTCGGGCAGACGGTTGGAAGCCACGAAAGCGTTGATCCGTTCATCCACGAAATAGTCAAACTCCTCCATGTGCAGCATATAGGTCTTCCCCCGCTCCACAAAAAGGCTTCCGCTGTAATAATCAATCTCGAAATAGGTGGGCAGCACCTCGAAAACCTCGTCGGTGACCAACACGAAACGTCCGTCCTTGCCAATCACCGCCCTGCCGAGCTCCACCCGCCCGTCCGAAATCATGTCCGCATCGGCGTACCATACGATTTGCCTCCCCTCGGCCCCTTTCGCCGTGCCCGCCACCCGTGCCGTGTAGCCCACGTCGGGCAGGTCTTGCGCCGATGCGGACAGAGCCCCGAGGCATAGGACCAAGGTATATGCCAACCTACAGATTTTCATACAGGAAACGGGTGAGTTTGTGATAGAGATGCCGTTGCGCCGAACCGTCCTTGCCAACCATGCTGTGGTTTTTGTTGGGATAGAGCATCAGGTCGAAAGGCTTGTTGGCTTTCTGCAAGGCCGTCATCAGTTCTATGGCGTTCTGCACATGCACATTGTCGTCGCCCGTGCCGTGCACCAGCAGGTAGGCTCCCTGCAACTTGTCGGCATAGTGCAGCGGCGAGTTGAGTTCGTAGCCGTCGGGGTTTTCCTGCGGGGTGCGCATGAAACGCTCGGTATAGACATTGTCGTAGAATTTCCAATGCGTGACGGGTGCCACGGCCATGGCCGCCTTGAACACGCCCTCGCCCCGCAACAGGCAGTTGGACGACATGAATCCTCCGTAACTCCAGCCCCAGATGCCGATGCGCGAGGAATCCACGTAGGGCAGTTGGCTCAGATAACGTGCCGCCGCCACCTGGTCTTCGGTTTCATAGCGTCCTATCTGCATATAGGTGCATTTCTTGAAGGCCTCGCCCCTGCCCCCGGTGCCCCGGTTGTCGACACACACCACGATATAGCCCTGCTTCACGAGCATCTGATACCAGCAATAGTCGGTGCTTTGATAGGGACGGAGCGAATTGCACACCTGCTGCGAGCCGGGGCCGCCGTAGAGGAACATCAGCACGGGATATTTCTTGCCTTCGGCCTCGGGGGTGCCTATTTCGGCGGGCTTCATGATCCACGCCTGCAAATACACCTGCCGTTGGGGAGAAGCCGAGGAATCCTCCCCTTTGGCCTTCCTTTCAAAACGATGCCGCCCGAAGCCCGTCCGCTGCATGAACGCATTGTTTTCCACATCGGTAAGAGGCACGGGAATGCGCAAAAATTCTTTCTTCACAAAGCCGTAACGTTGCGCGGTCTGCTCAAAATGATTGTTGGCCAAGATACATTCCACAAGCTGTTCCTCCTCGGGCCCCACATAATAGAGGTAGTAGCTTGCGGCTTGGTTGGCGTTGGAGTGCTCCACAATCATATAGGTGAAATCCTTGTTGAACCATGCGTGTGTGGAACCGCCTTTGCGCTGCATATCCAAGGCGGGGCGGCGGAGATTGCTTCCGTCCAAGTTCACGCACATCAGGTCGAGATTGGCGGGCGACGAATAGGCGGCCTGGAAGAAAACGCGGTTGTGCGCCTCGTCCACGCCGTAGAGACGGGTCACGTCGTACATGCCGGGGGTGAGCAGCAGGCCGGCGGTGTCGGTGCCGTCGGTCTTATAGATATAGAGGTGACGGTAGCCGTCGCGTTCGCTGGAGAGCAGCATGCGCGAACCGTCGGCAAAGAAGTGGATGTCGTCGCTCACCTCCACATAGGCCGCATTCCGTTCTTCGTAGAGGAGTGTCTGTGTGCCGTTGTTCTCCAACGCCCATATCCTCAAATGGTTCTGATGACGATTGAGCGTGAGGAAGATAAGGCGGTCGGCGGCATAGAACATCCGCGGCAGGTATTCCACCGAGTCGGCCTGCAAGGTCACTTCCCGCGCGGGGGCGGCGGGTTTTCCGTTGTCTTGCAGTTCGCGCGTCCACAGGCTCACTTTCGAGTTCTCCTCGCCCGCTTTCGGATATTTATAGCGGTAGGTCTGCGGATAGAGGTCTCCCCACACCGTCATATCATATTGCTTTAAAGCGGTTTCGTCAAACTTCAAC
>CAMWQD010000030.1 GCA_947176325.1 uncultured Bacteroidales bacterium
GAATGCGACACCGCCGTATTCGTGTCCGAAGTCAATACCCAACGGTCGAATTCGTAGCCGTCGTTGGGAACGGCCTTCACCGTCACCATGCTGCCGTAAGAAGGACGGTTGTTGTAGGCCTCCACATACCCGTGCCGCAAATCTTCGGATTCGGCCCTGAACCTTTTGGTTTCCGGAACAAAATCGGCATACACCAGCGTATCGCAACTTATGGGGAAGGTGTATTCCGCCGAACGCGACAATCGTTTGCCCCAGGCATCGCGCCATTGGGAAAAAACATAGTTCGGTTCGGGCGTCGCCCTCAGGGAAACCGGCGTTCCATAGCCGAACTGGGCGAAAGCGACGCCGGCCTGCACCCTGCCCTGCTCCGTATTGGAGGAAAACGCCTGCAAGGTATAGGGCGTCGGCTCAAAATAAACGCGCACCTGATAAGCCCTGTCCATACGGATTCCTGCAAAATTCTCGCGCAAGGTGTCGAACTTGCCGTCTTCGCGTTCCCACAACAGATACTTCAACGCAAAGCCGTCGGCGGGCTCCATTTGCAGAATGGCCTCGGTGAGATAGGGAAAGCTGCCCGTGCCGCGCACGCTGCCGGAACCTTCGGGCGTCACCGCCGCGGTGAGGGAGAACCTGTCTGATGAGAACTGCGCCGCAAGCCGTTCCTCTTCGTGCACGGCAAAGACATAGGGATTATCTTTCGACAGGCATTGTTTCTTCAAGGTATCGTCGGCCCGATACCAGCCTGCAAAGACATAGCCGTAGGCCGGTTCGGCTTCCAGCGTGGCGTTCTTGCCATATTCGTAGCGTCCGTCGCCACGCACGGCACCGTGTTCCCTGCCACCCCATATCTCCACTTCCACCGGCAAGGTGTCGGGAACAAAATAGGCCTGTACCGTAATGTCTTCGAGCGATTGCAGTTGCAGACGGGGCGATTTTTCCGCCATGATGTTGCCCTCGGCGTCTTTCCAATAGCCGAAAGCATAGCCCTTGGCGGGTTTCGCCTCCAATTCCATCCACAGTTCGTGACGGTAATTGCCTTGGTTGAGCACTTCCCCGCAAGAGGCCTGCGGTTTCACCGTGGCCGATATATGGTGTGAATTGGGATTGAAATAGCCCACGATTTGGGTCTCCCCGCGCACCACATAAACCGCCTCGCTGCTGCGTGAATAGAGCGAATCTCTAGGCTTGCCGTCTTTGGTGTAGTGGATGCGCCATTGGGTAAACGCATAGCCCTCCTTAACCGGATTCGCCTCCAGATGCAAGGTGTCGCCGTAATAGACTTCCCGGGTGTGCATCGTTCCGAAAGCGCCCTTGTCGATACGCACCTGCCCTATCGGGGAGGAACCTTCGGTCATCAGGATGAAGGAGTAGCGCAAAGGCGTGAAACGGGCATAGACCGTGGTGTCGGCCTTTACCAACAGGTTCAGGCGGCTGTCTTTGGTTCCGGCGTTCTGCAGGGCGTCTTCCCACTGCACGAAACGGTAGCCGTAGGCAGGTTCCGCCGTCAAGGCGGCATACGAACCCGAAGCATACAGACCCTGCCCCTGCACCTTTCCTGCCCGGGCGGGAACGCTCACGGCCTGAATGTTCCTGCGGCGCTCGCTGAATACGGCAATCCGCGCCATATCCTGCAATACTTCCACCTTGCAGGGATTTTCTTCCGAAACCTTGTCGATATTCAGACCGCGCCTTACGCCCCAATAGAGAAATTCATAACCGGCTTTCGCCTCCGCCTCCAACACGGCGGTATCGAAATGGGAATACACGCCCGCCCCGCTTACCGTTCCGTAATCTTCGGGCTGCATCGAAAGGCTCACTTCATGTTTTTTCAGCGAAAACAAAGCCCTGTATCGCCTGTCCCTGCCCTCTTCGATAGAAAACACCAAAGGATTCTGCCGCACGGTATCCGAAAAACCGTGGTCGATTCTGACCCATGCCACGAAATCGTAATAATCGAGCGGCCTGGCACGAAGCGTCACCTGCGTCCTGAACGGATAGACGCCCGCGCCCTCCAACGTTCCTGCACCTGCGGGCACGGCCTCCAAAGCAATATTGTATTCTTCCACGGCAAACCATGCGGTATAGGACAAATCTTCCGTCAAGCGGCCTTCTTCCAACACCGTAAACGGGTTGTCCTCATATTCCCGTCCGTCCTTATCCGACTTCCAATACAGGAACTCATAGCCGCGGTTGGGCTCGGCCTGCAGGATAATGGTGGTATTGTCGCGGGCCGCGGAATAACGGCCTCCCCCCGAAAGGATACCGGCATCCACGATATTGGACGCCACGGAAACCGTATGATATTCCTGCGTAAAGACCGCAACAAGGTTGCGTCTTTTCTGCGCCGTGAACGTATAGACAGGCTCCTTGCTCACCGTATCGCGGCCTTCCAGCCACGCCACGAACTGGCAATAGGGAAACGGAGTGGCGGTTACCCTCACACTGCTTTCGGATTCATACAGACCGCTTCCGCTCACGCTTCCCAAATCGGATTGCTGCGTGGAAACCGCAATGCTCACCTTTTCGCGCTCGAACTTGGCGGTAATCCGCATATCCTGCACGATATTGAACTGGTAACTCTCATTTCGCGAAAGCAAAACGCCCTCCGAATAGTAACCTTCAAACGAATAGCCTTCGTCGGGAGAGGCTTCCAAACGCACCCTCGCGTTATGCTCGAAAGTATATCTTCCCGATTGGGTTTCCACCGTTCCGTTTCCCTCCACCTCCAATTCCAAGCGATAGGTGTTTATGGCGAAATAGGCTTTCAAGGTTCGGTCGCGGTCTGCCGTAAAACGGTAGGTGGCACCTGCACCGGCCACCGTTTCTCCGTTTTCTTCCCAACGGTCGAAATGATAGCCCGTAAAAGGAAGCGCCGTTACCACCGCCTCGCCGCCTTCCTTATACGCACCGCTGCCCGTCACCGAACCTTGGTCGGGATTGGCGCTCTGGGCGGAAATCGTATAACCGCGCATCAGCACGATGTCTTCGGTGCAAGGCTCGCTCAACACGTTGCGGTCTATGCCGCGCAAACGCACTTTGTAATGTTCGCCCAAGGGAGTGGTGGCGGGAATGGTGGCCGTCAGCACGCCGCTTTCCTCGGTTTCCATGCTGCCGATAACCACCGGATTGGAAAAATTGCCGTCGGCATCCGAAAGCTCGGCCACCACGCGGCTTTTCTGTGCCGAATTGGAGTTGAGCGCCAGCGTGCCCTTCACGGTAAACGGAATGCTGATAGAGGCTTCTCCGTTACGCATATTGAAACTCGTAACGGGGAGTTTGCCGAGCGTAACCGTGGGATTATAGACAAACAGAATATCGTCCACCCAAAGTTGCGCCGCACCGCCGCCGGGTTGCTTGTTGGTTGTAATGGAAACCAAGATATAACGGGCATCCTTGCTGCCGCAGCCGCTGCGGTCGAACGGCACGCTGTAACGCACCCAGCCCCCGTCTTGCTTGGTGGGATTGGCCAAGGCGATGGCCACGGCCTGGTTCATATTCGTTCCGGGGTCTATCGTGGCATTGTCGTTATGGATAATCGCCTTCACCTGCCCTTGGTCGGAGGCACTGTTCGGCGCATATTTGACCCATACCACCATGGAATCCGGCACTACCGTAAACGGGAAATTAAAGCCTTCCGCAGCACGGTCGGTAAAGTTATAGTTGCTGGCATCGGTGGCCGTAGCGCTTCCCATATTGATACGCCCGGTGGTAACATTGCCGTTGGCATTGATGCCGAGTATAGTGGTAGAATAAACCCGCATGCCATACATTCCCGCCGTACCCGGTCTTCTTTCGGTGGTTCTTTCCAAACGTTGATCCTTGCCCTGATCCACGATACCGCCTGCGGTCTTGGCGGTCATAAACGAATTCCAACCCACCGGTTCCACGTTCTTTGAACCCAGATTGTCGTAGTCTTCGAAACCGCGGTTAAGCAACTGCTGGGTTCCGTTCACCGACTGCGCCGAAACTTCCGGCAACACGCAGAAAAGACCGAGGACCGACAAAAACAGTCCGAGTAACTTGCCCAAAGATATGTGTGTGTTCATCGTTTTCTCTCCTATTACTTAGCCATGCGGCGGGTTCTGGCATCGAGCTTCATCGGACGCGTAACCGTAAGGGTGTCTTCGGTCTGAACCGATATCGGGGTATCCGAGCCTTCTTCGAACCAACCAATGAATTCGTATCCTTTCCGAACCGTAACTTTCAACTTGACGCTTTCACCCTTATGGAACGAGCCCGAACCGCTCAACGCGCTCAAGCCTTCGGGGGTGGAGCTGCGCAAGGTAACATAATACACATCGGGCATGAAATGCGCCACCGTGCGCGAAGCCGTTTCCCGGGTCACTTCCATTTGCTGTTGCGTGCCTACAACGCTATCGCCCACGCTCCAATAGGCAAAGTGGAAGTTTTCTTTCGGAGTGGCCTGCAGACTCACCGTGGCCGAATTTTCAGATTCTTCCGCCACAAGGATTTCTCCGCCTTCCGCCCTGTTCAGGATAGGTGAAGCCGGGATGACAATTTTTTCGAAAACGGCGGTCAAGGCCAAGTCCGAAACGGAAGCCCATAGCAGCGTATCGCGTTCGGAAAACAATTTGTTTCCGTGATACCATGCCTGAAGACGATAGCCCTCCGCAGGCGTGGCGACAAGCAAAGCGGTGGTATCGAAACCATACTCGCCGCTGCCCGAAACTTCACCCTCGCCCTCGGCCTGCAAATCTATCTTGTATTGAACCTCCTGCCATTCGGCATACAAGGCTGTATCGCACGTAAGCGGCAACACGAAACCCTGTGCATCGGAAACCGTTTCGCCCGCCTCGTTTTTCCAAGCCACAAAACGGTATCCGGCAGGTGTGCCGCCCGTCCAAATGTTCACACGGCTTCCGTTCACATATCCGCCGGCGCCGAACACCTCCACGTCTTCAATCCTCGAAGCCAAACGCACTTGGAAGGTATCGGGTTCAAACACCGCCACTATATCGCGGTTCTGCCGCATGGCAAGCGAAATTTCAGCTTCGCGGCCAATTTCCATGCCGTATTCTTTCCATACCGTGAAATGATAGCCGGGAGCGGCTTCCGCCACCAATTCCGCCATACTGCCGTGTTCGTAAGAGCCTGCGCCCTTCACATATCCTTTGCCTTCCGTTTCCACCTGCAACAAGCGGCTCGCGGGTTTAAAAAAGGCCCAAAGAACCTCATAGTCTTTCATCACCTGATATTGCATGCACGCATCGAATGAAACCGTATCCCTCCCGTATAAATCGCGGCTCCAATAGTCAAACTCCACACTGTCGTTCCACGTAAAAGCCACCAAAGGCACCGTGGAGCCGTAGGGATATTCGCCCGTTCCTTCAACGTCACCTTCTCTCAAGTCTATAGCGAGTGTGTAAATTTTATAGGATTGAGGCTGGAACACCGCCCGTATCTCCATAGCCGAATCCACCTGCAACACATACGCGCTGTCGTAGGAAAGCACCTCATCGCCCGCCATATACGCATAAAAACGGTAGTGCGTATCCGCTTCCGCCCGCAAGGAAATGAAAGAGCCATATTTATATTCTCCCCCGCCCTGCACCTTTCCGGCTTCGGCAGGTTCCACCGAAAGCGAAACAGGATAGGTCATCGTATCGAAAACCGCCGTCAGCGAACTTCCCCCCTGCGGGAAAAAGACATTGTTTTCATCGTCCCATTCTTCTTCCAAGCCCGTAACATCCACACGCATCCATTTGGCAAACTTCATTCCCTTGACGGGCACGGCCTGCAAGCGGAGGCTGTCCTCGTAGAGCACCTTCACTTCGCCCTGCATCTGACCGTCTCTGTATCGGATCATGCCGCTGTTTTCGGGATACACCGACAGATTGGTGAGCACGGGCAGAGGTTCGAAATAGGCGGTGACCTGAAGCGGCTCGGTTACCGTAAACGTCCATGTGTGCTGAAGGCTCAACATACGCCCTTCCTGATCATGCCAGCCGGCAAAATCATAACGAAGGTCGTGAGAAATGCTCAAGGTGCAGGTGGAAAGATATTTGTAGGAGCCGCTGCCGCTCACTTCGCCCCGAAGCGGATTCTGCGCCACTCCCGTAATCAGGAATTCCACCGAGTCGAAAACCGCCACCAACGTGGTATCGGTTCTTGCCGTAAAAACAAGGGAGGAAGCGTTTCCTACACGCACACCCTCCGTGTTTTCCCAATGGGAGAACGTATAGCCGTAGGAGGCTTGCGCCGCAGCGGACGCAGGCACGTCATAGAACACCTCGCCGCAACGCACACGCCCCGCATCCTCCGGTTCTATGCGGAATTTCGCTTTCAGTTTGGCCGGACGCATCACGGCGGTTAAGGTTTCCGCGCCTTCCACATCATGCAGATAGGGATTCTGCCGGCTCACCGTATCGCCCTCCTTGTTGAGCCAACAAGCCACTTCGTAGCCCTTGGCGGCATAGGCATAGACATTGGCGTTATAGGCATATTGGTATTCGCCCGCCCCATAGAGGGAATCCACCTTGGCGGGGTCGTTGGCTTTCACCTTAATTTCATATCGGTTTTCCTTGAAGCGCGCCACAAAATAGCGGTCGGAAGTGAGTTTTATCGAGAATTTCGAGGCTTTTTCAAACAACGTATCCGCTTCGTACCATCCCAAGAAGTTATAGCCCTCGGAGGTATCCACGCTTACGTTCACCAAGGCATCGGCGGTATAACGCCCGCTTCCTTTGAGCACGCCCGCTTCCAAAGGCTTCACGAACAGGCTCACCGAATAACGGACAAGTTCGAAACGCGCGGTCAAGACCGTATCGCGGGCTGCCGAAAAACCTTCCTGCGGATAGGTGCTGCAAAGATTGCCCGCCGCATCATACCAACCCGCAAATTCATAACCGCTATGCGGCACGGCCTGAATCTGCACGTAATCCATATATTCCACCTGCCGTTCCTGCAACTGATCCGCAGGATTCCCCACCCATACATCGCCTTCCGCATCGGCCTGCACTTTCACTTGAAACGTCTGCGGAGAGAACAGGGCGGTGAAGGCGGTATCGCCCTCGATTTGGGCGATATGTATCGGATTTTGCAAAATCGTTTCTCCCTGTTGGGTTCGCCAGCCTTCGAACTTATAGCCGGGAAAGGCCTCGGCCACGATTTCCACCGGGCTGTGCCATTCGTAAATCCCCGCGCCATGCACCTGCCCATACAGACTGTTGGAGGCATACAGACTCACATGGGAACGGGCGTGACTGAAAATCGCCAGCACTTGGCAAGAATCTTCCACCCGCAGGATATAGGGCGTGGCCGTGCCGAGCGTGTCGCCGTCTATCACCCAATAACGGAACTCCGCGCCGGAAGCGGGAAGCGCATTCAAGGTGAGGGTGCTGCCGTAGGCATAAAGTCCGCTCGGCATATCCACGCTGCCCAACTGCGCATCGTTGGAGATGATTTTAACCGTATATTCGTTGGGTTCGCAAACCGCCTTGATGACGCTGTCGTGCATGATGCGCACCAAAAGCGTGTCGGCCGTTCCCAGAATTTCCGAACCGCTCTGCCATTGTGCAAAATGATAGCCCTTGGCGGGCGTGGCCCGCAGCACCACGCTCTTGCCATACATGTAGATGCCCGTACCCTCCGCATACCCGTTTTGGGCGGAAACCTCCAGCGTATAGGTAAGCGTGTCGAAAATAGCCTTGAACGCATAATCGGCATCCAAGTGCGAATTCTGCGTCAGATAGTAGGGATTGTCTTCGATGATGCCGTTGGAAAGCCCGTTTTTGGTCACTTCCCAATGCCGGAATTCGATACCCCGTCCCGGTACGGCACGCAGGCCGATTGTGGTGAGGTCGAACGCGCTGTAGGTGCTGTCCGCCTTGCGTTGGGAACATTGCAGCGTATAGCCGTCCAAGGGATCGCTCACGCTCAGGTTCACATGATGAAAGGTTTCTTCAAAAACGGCGCGGTAGCTGCCGCCCTGATGGATATTCTCTATCCGCAACACCGAATCGGTGCCCACCACCTGCCCGTCCATGTCTTCCCAATGCAGAAAACGGCTGTATGCTTTCGGTTCCTTGGGGGTTGCAACCGCCACCACCGTACTGAAATGCTTGTAGGTGCCGCTTCCGCTCGCCGTGCCTAACTTGGCGTGCGGATATACCGAAAACTCGTATTCGTAGGGAATGCTGTCGGTAAGCACTTCCACGGTTCCACCCCGCGCCACCGCATAGTCGAGCACGGGTTGCGAAAGGTTCCACGTGCGGGTGCCCAAACGGAAACCCTTGAAAACATACCCCTCGTCGATATAGGCGCGGATTTTTGCCGTATCGCCGTTCAAAAGCGTTATTTCCGTGAGGTTGTTATTGGCGAAATAGGCCGTGGCTCCCACCAAGGGAGAGGCAAAACGGAGCGTGAATACGGTATCGAAAACCGCGGTCAACGTGCGGTCTTTGGTTATGAGGAACGAATATTCCGCCCCGGCATCCTCCACGGGTTTTCCGCCTTCTTCCCAATACAGAAAACGGCATGCCTCGTTGTTCACCGTGGCGCGCGCAATCTGCCGGCTGCTGTCCCGGCAAAGCTGCTTCTCCACTGCATTGACGGTGCCGTATTCCGTGCCGTTAATGGTAAGATACCACTGCTTGTAGATGTTCAGCTCCACGATATTGCTTTGCAAGGGATAGTTGGAAGCTTCTATCTGTATCTTGTATTTGTCGGAATCGACGGTATTGGCGGGCAAGGTAATCGCAATATGCCCCTGATGCTTGATATTGTCGCCGCCGTTCACATTCACGGTTTTCAGCAATTTCTTATTGTCGAAACTTCCGTTCTCGTCCGAGATATACAGGCGCAGTTCGTTCTGTGCAGTGGGGTTCACGGGGTCTTGGGTTCCCGAATAAAACGTGTAGGGAACATTCAAGGTGATGCCTTGGCTGCCGTGATGCGCCACCTGCAAGGGGCTTACGGTATCGATGCTCAGAATGGGATTGTAGATGAACAACACATCGTCCACCCAAAGTTCATCTCCCTCCACCACTTCGCGAAAATTATTGCCGGCCGTAAAACTCATCAAGAGGTAGGCAGGATTGTCCTCGCTTTGGTAGGCGATGGGAAGACTGATACGCTGCCAATCGGTATTCGTGATTTTGCAGGAGGCCGAGCCGATGACCGAACCTACCGCCGTTCCGTTGGGATTGCGGTCTTCCAACTTTGCATTATTGTGCAGGTACATCGTGAAGTCGGCTTTCCTACCACCGTTAGAACCTTTCTTGCTCCAAAAGACCACCGAGTCGGGGCGCCCCGTAAACGCCCAACGTTTGGAATTGTCGCCGGTATTGGTGTAGATACAAGAACTGGTGTTTTCTTTCGAATCGTAATAATAAAGTGTTCCCGTTGTCAAGGTTCCCATCTTTTCTTCCGACGTGGCGCCAAACGGAAACTTGTAATGATACCAACTGGATTTGGTTACACGGATATGAGCCGAATACCCACCATTTCCACCGGGTCGGATGTCTTCCGATGCCCATACAGACTGGTTTCTTGTATATTGAGAAGGGCTATTCCCTGCCTCAAAACACGAACTCGAATTCCACCCCCAAGGCTCGGGATTGTCCCATACCTCAAAATCGTAATTGGGGGCTTGCGGCGTATTATAAAGGGTCGTTTTTTCTTGCGCGTGAACACGTGCCGAGAAAAGGATTCCCGACACGCCAAGTATCAAAGGCAAAAAAATCCTGAATGTTCTTTTCATGATTTCTTCAACTACACTACAAATTTAGAACGCTTCCGCCACCCTTTCACCCCTTAATCTACCGAATTTTATCGCGGATATAACACCTTTATCATAAAGCATCTCATAAACAAATAATAAACAATATGATACATCGCAATATCACAACAAAAACACTTTCCTTAAAAATTACCGAAATTTCGTCGGGAAA
>CAMWQD010000031.1 GCA_947176325.1 uncultured Bacteroidales bacterium
ATTGGGAACTCCACTATCTCCGGTTTCTGCACGACCGCGATTCCATAGACCGCAACGAATATATACAGAATCTGTTGCAACTTGAAGCAACCTACCGAGACCTGCCTTTGGCAAGCGACATCCTCTGCCTTTTGGCCGAAGAAGCACAAGGCCTCGATGCAAAGCAAGCGGAAGCTTACGCAAGGCGGGCGAGTGCCTATACGGGCAGTTGGGGCGCGCACAATGGCCGTATCCTGCTGCACAATCTGCTTTCCCCCGCCCTGTCGCTGTCGATGAAACGGGTGCAGGCACCGGATTTGCCCGTGGAAGTGGATTTTGAAGCGAAAAACTGCAACACCGTTCTTTATACCCTCCGCCGATTGTCGGCGCAGGAAGTGGAAGATGTGTTGACCAGCGGATTTTCGGAAGATTTCGCAAACGAGTTTGCAGACGGAAACCCGGTGTGGCACCGCGCCGCCCTGCAACCCGACTCCTCGGGAAAAGGCAAATTCCTTCTTCCTCCCCAAAAGAAAGGCGCGTATGTGTTGGCCTGCCGCCTCGATTCTTCGAAGCACACGAAAAACACCTCCTTCCTGTTCTTTCAAGTGTCGGAGGGCGCCTACTTCGGCTACCCCGCCGACCCCCGCCGCCAAACGTGGGAACTGCTTTTCATGACGGGCAAGGACGGCAAGACCGCTCCGGCCTCCCTCTGCATCTTTGCGGAAAGCTACAACTACCGGCAACGCCGCAACGACTTCGAATTCCGCGGACGTTTGAAAGCCGATAGAAACGGCATCTTCAAACTCAACGGCAATCTGTTGAAAGACAAGAAATCGGGCGAGGCCTTTTGGGTGCGGTTCGATAGGAAAGACGATACTTTGTGGGTGGAAAATCCCATTTATGTGGCCTCGGAGGCCGAGCCCGCCAGAACCCGCGCCGAAAAGAAGAAAAACGGCGAAATCCGCTTCTTCCCCAACCTGCCCGTCTACCGCAAAGGCGATTCGGTACACATGGCGGTGTGGGTGAGCGACACCCCCTCTCTCGTGCGTTTCTCGCTCCGCGACCCCGAAAGGAAAATCCGTTTGAAAACGGAGGGAAAACCTAAAAACGGCTTGATTCGGCTTGATTTCGCACTGCCCGAAGAGGGCAAGGCAGGGATGTGGACGCTCTGCGCCCAAGATTATCAGCCCTCCTGTTTCTCTCTTTTTGTGGAAGAATATGTGCGCCCCACCTTCGAAATCGTTTGGGAAAACGTACCTCGACACGCCGTGCGCGACAGCTTCCGCATGGAAGGCAAAGCCGCTTATCTGAGCGGGGAGAACCTGCGGCAAGCCCAAGTGAACTATACGGTTTTCAAAACCGCCTACTCGTATGCGCGGCGCTTTTCGCTCTTCGGTTTTCGGATGCCCGCACGGCATAAAACCGCCGAAATCCTTTTGACGAAAGGCAGCACGCAAACCGATGCGGACGGGCGTTTTTCGTTCCGTTTTTCCCAAGACACCACCCTGTTGAACGATGCGCCTTTCTGGGTATATGAAGTGGTGTGCGAGGGCGTGGATGCAGGCGGAGAAACACAAGTGGCGCGTGTTGAGATACCGCTCAAAACCGTCTATACCCTGCAAGCCGAGGGCGAAGAACTTTGGGTGTCGGAACATGGAAAATGGATAGGCAATCCCAAACCTATCGAGGTGTTTATGAACGGGCTCAATCCCGAAGACTCTTGGCAACTGCTCGACTCCACGCTGCTGACGCCCCGCCCCGACTGGGCTTCGGGCAAGCACATACTCACCTTTTCGGCCATAGCGCCCAACGGAAAAACGATAGAGGTATCGAAGGAAATCCGTGTGGAGAAATGCGGTGAAAAAGCGTCGGATTTTTTCCTGAAAGCCGACGGTGTTTATAAGGGCGGCGCACGTTTCGCGATAGGAAACCCCTCTGCAAGTGCGGTGCTTTTCCGCTTCCGGATCGAAGACGCGGAAAGCCATTCCGTTTCTTTCGAAAAACTTTTGCCAAGCGGTTGCGGCGTGTGGGAAATTCCCTGCCCCGACCTCAATCCCGAAAGCGGCTGGACGTTGAGCGTTTTTGCGATGTTGGACGGCAAGGCGGTGAATGAAGAAACCACGTTGATTCCTCCGCGCCCCGAGCGGAAAATGGATTTCACCATGCGCAGGGCGGGGAGCGAAGCGAACCCGCCCCGCGCCGGCCAAAGCGACACCCTGTTTTTCGAAAGCCCGGAGGGCACCGCGGAGGGCGCCGAACCCCAAGCGCTCATCGTTAGTATGTACGACCAATCTTTAGATGGTTTTTCGCCTGTCGGCGCCCTCTGGCCTGCGGCCCTCCTTGCCCCCTACCCGCAGGCCCCAGCCTCGGCATGGAGCGGTGCCCTGTGTTCCGACCGCACCGCATGGTTGTTTCTGCACGGCCCCTCCCATCCCGATACCTATCTCAACTATCCCGCCCTGCCCGCCGACCTCCCATGGAACGGATTGTTCCGCTATCGTTCCCGAATGCGCTTCTCGAACATCCACATACGCGGCACGGGTGCAATGAAAGAAACCGCCGAGTTCGAAGACGCCTTGGACGAAGACGCAGACATAGACGAAACGGCAACCCTCACGGTGAGGGAAGACTTCTCGCCGGGCGTATTCTTCGCCCTCCCCGCATGGCAAGCCACCGACAACGGCTATAAGGCGGTGCTTCCCTTCACGCATCCCCACTACTTCGGACGCTTCAAGATACGGGCTTTCGGCTTCGACCACCGCTTGTTTGCCAACTATCGCGAACAACTTGTGGAAGTGAGCAATCCGCTTATGCTCTACCCGCAAACGCCCCGTTTCCTAACCGTAGACGACAGCGCGGTGCTCTCCTGCCGGTTCGTGATGAAAACCGCAGGTTCCCTGCATATGCAACTCACCGCCACCGCCATTTACAACGACGGCACGCGCCACCTCATCGCCTCCGCATCATACACACAGAACACGCACAAACAAGGCGCCTTCGATTTGCCGCTCCGTATAGAAAATAAGTACACGAAAATAGAATTTTTGTGCACTGCCGTATTGACCGACCCGGATTCCACGCTCTTTTCCGACAGGGTGAAGAAAGAAATTCCGATAGAGAAAGGCGAAACGACATGGTGTGAATACTATCCTTTCGCCCTGCTTCCCGCACAGAAAAACGAACTCAAACCGAACTTCTCGTTTCCCTGCGACAGCCTGCGCCTCATTCTCAACGATCCCTCGCAATCGCTTGCCGCCTCCATACTTGCCGAAAAGGAATTCGACAGCTGCAAAACCGCCTTGCAGACCGTAGAAAAAATGGCGAGCCTGTATCTCACCCAAAAAGAATGGAAAACGCTTTGGCCCCGCTTGCAGCAATTTGCAAGACCCGACGGAGGCTACAGCTGGCTTCCGCAAGGCCCTTCTTCGGTGGATATCACGCTCTCTGTATTGGAAGCCTTGGCGTATATTCCCGAAAAAGAATTTTCCTCTCTGCGCGACCCTCAAAAGAACATAAGAAAGAGTTTGGAATTCTTGGCAAGAAAACTCAAGATTTCCGATACCAACGATGTGCGTCCCGACGCGCTTTCGATGCGCTTTCTCAAAGTCCTCACCCGCTGGAAAAGCGAAGCCGCTTCCCTGCATATGGAGAAAGAAATATCGTTCCACCTCCGCGCCGCAAGCGGCCAACTTTCGTTGGAACACCGCGCCGTTCTGCTCTCCTATCTTTTGTCGCAAAAGCGGTATGACGAGGCGCGGGATATTCTCGCCGACCTGCGGCGTCTTGCCTTATACGACCCCGTGCAGGGTATGTATTGGAAGCGTGAAGCTTTGGGCGACAGCCCGGGGCGGCGTATGTTGACGATGTCCGCCATAGCCGAGGCCTTTTCATACGCCGCCTCCCTCAAAGACTTCGCCGCACAGGAAGAACGCGACAGCCTCCGTAATGAATACATGCAGATATTGGCTTGGTTCCCCGCCCAAAAACAGAGCCTCGACTTTTCGCACTCCAACGGCAACGGCATCGGCACGCGCGAACTGCTTGCCTGGGCATCGGCCTCGCGTTCCGCCACTACCCAAAAACCTCAGGTTTCCCAAGCCCTCGACACGATAATCCCCGCCCGACAGTTAAACGCTTTTGTGTCCCGCCTCACCCCTCAATCCGTGCGTTTCGGCACTCTCCGCGCCTGCACCACGCAGAAAACACGCAGCGTGAAAGCCTATAAAGGCAAGGGCGATTTAGTGGTGAGCCTCACCTACGCCCCGCCCGCCGACGGCAACACCTACCGCAAGGGCGAAATCGTAGAAGCGATGGTGGAAATCAAAGCCAAACGCGATTTCAATTATGTGCAGCTGAACATCCCGCGGCCTGCGGGTCTGGAATGGGAAGACACCCGCCCGGGCTTCACTTCACAGAACAAAGCCCCTTTCTATAAAGATGTGGATATGCACAACACCGATTGTTTCTTCGAATTCCTGCCCAAAGGAACCTATCGGATTTTCTACCGCCTCAAGGCGCAGAACGCGGGCGAATTCACGCAGCAACCCGTATCGGCGCTCAGTCAGAACGAATCGGCTTTCGGGAGTCACTCCTCCTCTATAATAATAAAAATATTTTAACTATTTGCCGCCAAACACGCCCTTATACACCGCCTCCGCCTGTTCATACCACCCCTCGCCGTATTTTTCGATGAGCGGTTCCTTGAGGAAACGGAATACGGGAATACCCTCCCGCCGTCCGTGCACCTTGGCGTCGCGGCAGATGTCCCAATCAAAGAAATTCACGGCATCGTATTCGGAAAAAGACTCGATGCGGACGGGAAAAAGATAGCAGGAAACGGGCTTGCGGAAAGGAATCTTCCCCTCGCGGAAAGCCCTTTCAACGGCACAATACGATATTCCGTCCCCGCCTTGGGTCAGATAGACGCAGTCGCGCCCGTTCACCAAAGGCGTGCCGAGATTTCCGTCGGGAGGAAAAACGTCGCTGAAACCTTTTGTCTCCACGATATTCCGCGCCTCCTGCGTCATATAGTCTTTATAGAAAGGATAGTACTTTTCGAGCAAAGTCACTTCCTCTTTTTCCAAAGGCGCGCCCGCATCACCCTCTATGCAGCAGCAACCCTTGCACTTCTTGAGGTTGCAGCAAAAGCACTCGGTGAACAAATCGTCGGAAACCAAGGTGTTGTCTATAGCTATCATGCTTGCGAAGATACTTCTTTTTTGGCTGTTCGATAATTTTTCGTACCTTTAACACTTGCACGCAAGTTAATAAACAATATATCACCATGAAACAGATTTTCAGAAAACTCGCCCTCGCCTCGGCGGCACTCCTGTTGCCCGTGGCCGGCAGTGTGGAAGCCTGCACCAACTTTCTCATTACCAAAGGGGCCAGCAAAGACGGTTCCACGATGATCAGTTACGCCGCCGACTCGCACGTGCTCTACGGCGAACTCTACTACCGTCCCGCCGCCGACTATCCCGAAGGTGCCATGATGGATATTTACGAATGGGACACCGGCAAGAAACTCGGACAAATCAAACAAGCGAGACATACCTATTCGGTGGTCGGCAATATGAACGAACACCAGCTGACTATCGGCGAGACCACTTTCGGCGGTCTTCACCAACTGCTCGATACCACAGGTATTGTAGACTACGGCAACCTGATTTACATTACCTTGCAACGCGCCAAAACCGCCCGCGAGGCCATTAAGGTGATGCACGAACTCACCTCCACCTACGGCTACGCTTCCGAAGGCGAAAGCTTCTCGATTGCCGACCCCAACGAAGTGTGGATTTTGGAAATGGTGGGCAAAGGCGGCAAGTCGAAAGGTGCCGTTTGGGTGGCCTACCGCATTCCCGACGGCTATATTTCGGGTCACGCCAACCAAGCCCGCATCACCAAAATCATTCCCGCCAACGGCAAGACCTCTATCAGCAGCAAGGATTTGGCCAAGAAATACAACCTGCCCAACCTGCAATGCATCTATGCCGCCGATGTGGTGGATTTCGCCAAATCCGAAGGTCTTTTTAACGGCAAGTTCGAAGATTTCAGTTTTTCGGACACCTACTGCCCGCTCTCGTTCAGCGGTATGCGCGCCTGCGAAGCCCGTGTGTGGGCCGCCTTCATGAAAGCCAACCCCGAAGCGGCCAAGCCCTACGAAGACTATGCCCGCGGCGAAAACAAGAATCACCGCATGCCTCTGTGGATTGAACCCAACCGCAAGCTCACCCTCAACGATATGTTCGACTTCATGCGCGACCACTTCGAAGGCACGTCGCTGGATATGTCGAAGGATTTGGGCGCGGGGCCTTTCGGCTGCCCCTACCGCTGGCGTCCCATGGGCTTTGAATACGAAGGAAAGAACTACATTCACGAAAGAGCCACTTCCACGCAACAGACCGGATTTTCGTTCATCGCGCAATGCCGTTCCTGGATGCCCGACCCCGTGGGCGGTATCTTGTGGTTCGGCGTGGACGACACCTATTTTACGTGCTACACGCCCATGTACTGCGGCATCACCGAAATTCCCGAATGCTTCCGCGAGGGCAACGGCAATATGGCCGAATATTCGCCCACCTCGGCTTTCTGGCTGTTCAACATCGTTTCTAACTTCGCCTACACCCGCTACAACGATATGGCCGCAGACATACGGAAAGTGCAGAAACGGATTGAGGAAAGTTTCCAAACCTGCATTTCGTATAACGACGAAGAATTGAAGAACGAAACCGACCACGCGGCTTTGGTGGAATTCGCCAACAATTTCTCGAATGCGCAGGCGGGCATCATGTTCCGCGAATGGCAGGACTTGAGCCGCTGGCTGTTGGTGAAATACATGGACGGAAACATCAAGAAAACCGACGAAAAAGGCAACTTCATCCGCAGCGAATACGGACAAGACCGCATCGTTTTCCCGCTTCAACCCGAATACCCGAAAGCGTGGTATAAGATGATTGTGGACGACTGCGGAGAAAATATCAAGGAAGTGGAATAAACTTCGTGAACATCAAGAATAATCCCGTAATTATGGCAACCAATCAAGAAAAACGCGAAGATCTGAAACAACGCAAGAGTGTTGTGATGGCAGGCGGCGGCGAAAAAGCCATCGCCAAACAGAAAGAGAGCGGAAAACTCACCGCCCGTGAACGAATCGACAGCATTCTCGACCCCGGTTCGTTTCAGGAATTAGACTTGTTTTTGAAACACTCCTGCCGCGACTTCGGCATGGAGAAGAAAGACTTGGCCGGCGACGGCGTGGTGGCGGGCACAGGTACGGTAAACGGCCGTCCCGTGGCTATCTACGCGCAGGATTTTACGGTAGTGGCCGGTGCCTTGGGCTTTATGCACGGCATGAAGATCTGCAAGGTGATGGATCACGCCCTCAAAAACAAAATCCCCGTTATCGGCATCAACGACTCGGGCGGCGCACGCATTCAGGAAGGTGTGCGGGCGTTGGCCGGCTATGGCGAGATTTTCTACCGCAACACCATGGCTTCGGGGGTTATCCCTCAGATTTCGGTGATTTTGGGGCCTTGCGCCGGCGGTGCGGTATATTCGCCCGCCCTCACCGACTTTGTGTTTGTGGTGGATCAAGTGTCGAAGATGTTTATTACCGGCCCCGCCGTTATCGAAAGCGTATTGCACGAGAAGATTTCGCAGGAAGACCTCGGCGGCGCCCGTGTACACGCCGAAATAACGGGCAACGCGCATTTCTTCGCCGAAAGCGAAAAGGAATGCTTCGCGCAGATTAAGGAACTGTTGAGCTACATTCCCTCGAACAACAAGGGCAAAGCCGCTCCCGTGGCGCCCAAACTGCCCAAGAAAGTCAATATCGCCGACATTCTGCCCGACAATGTGCGCAAGCCCTACGACGTGCGCGATGTTATCCGTGCCGTGTCGGACGACTCGGCCTTCTTGGAAGTGCAGGAACTCTTCGCCGCCAACGTGGTGGTGGGCTTCGGGCGTATCGAAGGGCAGACGGTGGGCTTTGTGGCCAACCAACCGCGCGTGAAGGCGGGCGTGCTCGACGTGGACAGCTCGGACAAGTGCGCGCGCTTTATCCGCTACTGCGACGCTTTCAACATTCCTTTGGTAACCTTTGTCGACCTGCCCGGCTATCTGCCCGGTGTGGATCAGGAACACGCAGGTGTGATACGGCACGGCGCAAAGATTCTCTACGCCTATTCCGAAGCCACGGTGCCCAAGATTACCGTAATTCTGCGCAAGGCCTACGGCGGCGGTTACATCGCCATGTGTTCCAATCACCTGCATGCCGATTTCGTGTATGCATGGCCTACTGCCGAAATCGCCGTAATGGGTTCGGCGGGCGCGGCCAACATCATCTTTGCCAAAGACATCAAGGAGAGTGAAAACCCCGAACAGACGCGGCAAGAGAAGATGCAGGAATACAGCGACAAATTCGCCAATCCGTATGTGGCGGCCAGCTACGGCTATGTGGACGCGGTGATAGACCCCGAAGAAACCCGCTCGGCGGTGGCACACGCCCTGATGATTACACGCGACAAGAGCGTGGATACTCCCTGCCGCAAACATGGTCTTCCCCCGTTTTAAGAAACATCACTGAAAAAATTAATAAAAATGCTGAAGAATATATACAACATGGAGGCCTTTATGCCCGGCACGGTTCTCGAAATCCGTGTAAAGCAGGGTGATAAAGTGAAAAAAGGAGATGTGGTGCTGATTTTGGACGCCATGAAGATGGACAATGAAATACTTTCGCCCGTAGACGGCGTGGTAAAGAACATCTGCGTGGAACAAGGCGCAAGCGTGGCCAAAGATCAGCTGCTCGTCGAATTCGCCCCCGCTGAATAATGAGACGTTTTCTGCCTTTATTGGGCTTGGTGTTTGCTTTGGCGGTTTCGTGCCGTCAGAACAATCCCGAAAATATCGCTCTGCCCTACGCCAAGAAGAAAAACGATGCCTGCCCTGCCGAAAAAGCGCGGTTCGAGCATTTTCTCTGGTTGCAGAACGATTCGGTTTTCGGCGAAGAAATCCAACATTGGTTGGAGCACGAACTCGAAGCGAGCCAAGCCTATCTTTCGGCCTTGACGTGGAAAGCGCGGAACACCCGGCCTCAGACCGATTTCGCAAGCAATCCCCAAATCCGGCACAAGGTTTTGCCGATTTGCCCGATACATACGGAAGACAGCGCCGAACTTCATCTCTATTACAGGGCGGATTTATTCGGAAGCGGTGTGAAACCGTTGGTAATGACCTTCTTCGACACCGTTTCCGATTCTCTTGTTCCTCCCGTCTGCTTCTTCGACGAAGGGGGGATTTTGGCCGTATTGCGTCAGATAGAGACCACAGACACCGTAGACAGTCTGGACAGCCTGCCTGTCCGCGACACGATAGACTTGGAAAGGCAACTTTTCGGGGCGATGAATGTCTTGATTTCGGAAGGCTACACCACTCCTCGGAAAACGGCGTTGGTGCTGCGCGAGAAACAAATGTCGTTCTGTCGGGAAGTGTTGTTTCTGCGACCCGATTTTTTCCGCGCCGTCTATCTCGAACCTATCTCCGATTCGCTCTGCGATGAAGATTGGGCGGATTTTACACAAACCCCCGACAATCCGTCCTACCCCTCCCTCCTCATCACCAACACACCCTCCCATTATTATATGGTGGCCTATCTGCAGGAGCAGAACCAGCGCAAATGCGGACGCACGCCGGTATTGCTTTGTGAGAAAACCGACTACGAAACGCTCTGGAAATTCCTCCTCTACCCCATTACCGAAAAGAACCGCCTTATCCGCCGCGGAAAGGCGGGGGTGTAAATTGAAGCACTATGCGTAGGCTTTGGCTGTTTTCTTTCTTTGAGTGGTTTTTCGTGCTATGGGCGGGGATTGTCTTTTTTTGGGGGAGTACCTACGCACAGGAGAAAAATA
>CAMWQD010000032.1 GCA_947176325.1 uncultured Bacteroidales bacterium
GCTTCACGCACCGGGGGCTCACCGCTTTCGAAGACTCAGGCATCGTGTCTTTCGACTTTGTGCAGGGTGGAATGGGCAGCCTGAATTATTCCACGGCGGCCTACGATGCCAATGTGGAGAGTTCGCTTTTGGTGTTGGGAAGTGCGGGTAGCGTGAAGATAGGCGGGCAGTATATGGATAAGGTGGAATTCTGTCACATAAAGGATTACGTGATGCCCGAATTGCCGCCCACCAATCCCGGCAACGACTACGGAGCCTATAAGGGCTCGGCGCAAAATCATCACTATGTGATTGAAAACGTAGTGAATGTGCTTACAGAGGGAGCCGAAATCGATTGCAAGGCTTCCGAGGGTCTCGCCGTGGTGGACGTTATCGAAAAAATCTATACGGTGCGCGGCGCATGGAAATAATCACAGGCGCGGGAAAATAATCACACGCCGCTGCTCTTCCAGAAGGCGCGGGTGAAGATGACATAGACGCTCAGCAATTCCAGACGGCCTACGAACATGAGCAGGGAAGCCACCCATTTGGCGCCGAGCCCCAGGCCGTTCCACGAATAGACGGGCCCCATAGAACCCAAGCCCGGCCCCATGTTGCTGAGGCAGGAGATGCTGCCCACCGCCGCTTCCTCAAAAGGTACTCCGCAGAACATAAACGCCAGCCAACCTGCAAAAAAGGTGGCGAAATAGAGCGCCGTGAACGCGCCCAACGTAATTTTGACGGGCGTGGCGATGACCTGGCCGCTGATGCGCAAGGGGAAAACCGCGTTGGGGTGCATGATTTTCTTGATTTCGTTGCGCGCCAGCTTTTGCAACATCACTACCCGTATGGTTTTGAAACCTCCCGCCGACGAGCCCGAACAGCCCCCGATGAACATAGCCAAAAACAAGAGAGGCAATAATTTAGGCGCCCACAGCATATAGTCGTTGGAGCAGTAGCCCGTGCTGGTGCTCAGGGAAATCACCTGAAAGGCCGAGGCGCGCAACGATTCTTCTATGCTGAAACCGTTTTCGAGATAGAGCGAAAGGGCGCAGATGAGGCTCACCGTGACGAAGAAGAGGGTGTACCACTTGAATTCGGTGTCTTTGAAAAGTGTCTTGAACTTGCCTCGCAAGCCAAAGAAATAGAGCAGGTTGTAGTTTACACCCGCCAAGAACATGAATATAATGAGGATATATTCTATGGCATGGGAATGATAGAACGCGATGCTGTCCTGATGCGTGGAGAAGCCGCCGGTGCCTATGCAGGTGAAGGCGTGGTTGATGGAGTCAAACACATTCATGTGCCCCCAAAAGAAGAGGCAGAAGGCGCAGGCTACGGTCAAGAACAGGTAGACCATGAAAATCCATTTGGCGGTGCCGGCGATGCGGGGCTGCACCTTCATCTGAAGGGGGCCCGTGCATTGGGCGGCGAAAAGGCGGAGGTTGCCGCCCATACTGATGCCCGGAAGCAAAGCCAAGGTAAACAAGATGATACCCAAACCGCCGATCCATTGGGTCAGGCTCCGCCAAAAAAGCAGGGCATGCGGGCAGGATTCGATGTTGTCCATCACCGTGCTTCCCGTGGAGGTGACCCCCGACATACTTTCGAAAAACGCATTCGTGAATCCCGGTATCTCGCTCGAAAACAAGTAGGGGAGCATCCCCA
Organism: uncultured Bacteroidales bacterium; assembly: GCA_947176325.1. Taxonomy (GTDB): domain Bacteria; phylum Bacteroidota; class Bacteroidia; order Bacteroidales; family P3; genus Pullibacteroides. The sequence continues at coordinate 1,648 of CAMWQD010000032.1, forward strand.
CGAGCGTGGAGACAATCCACGTGAGGCACACCACCATATATCCGTCGCGGCGGCTCATCACCTTGAGCGCGTTGCGGCCGGCGAAGTTCAGGAGCAGACCCAGCCCCAAGGCCACGAAGGTGGAGAGGATGAAAGACTCCAGATCGTTTTCCTCATAGAAGAACGCCAGGAGCGTACACCCGAAGAGCAAGCCCATTTCTATATAGACGATGCTTCCTAATATTTTTGCTATCAATCTGAAGTTTAACATAGGCTAATTAAAGAAACGCTCTAACTTCTTCACATCCATATCGACACAGAAAACCACCACGCTGTCGCCCTCCTCGATGCGCGTGGAACCGCTGGCGAGAATTCCCTCGCCGTTGCGCACCAAACCGCCGATAGTGGCGCCCTCGGGCAAATCCAAATCGTTGATTTCCTTGTTGGTGGCACGTGCTTTCGGCCCGGCGATGAATTCCACCACATCGGCCGACGACACGGTGAGCCGCTTGAGGTTGTAAACGTCGGCATCGAGCATCATCTGATAGATATGCCCCGCCGCCACGGTCTTCTTGTTGATGATGGTGCCGATGTCGAGACTCTCGGCCATATCCACATAGTCGAAGTTCGACACCATGGCCACCGTCTTGCGCACACCCATGCGTTTGGCCGCCAGACACGCCAGGATATTGGTTTCGGCATTGCCCGTGAGCGCCACGAAAGCCTGGGTCTTCTTGATGTCTTCCTCCACCAAGAGGCTCATATCGCGCCCGTCGCCGTGAATCACCATGATGCGGTCGTTGACCAGCGCGGTGAGTTGCTTGGCTCGGTCTTCGTTGATTTCTATGATTTTGACAGCCATGTGGTCGGGAATGACCTCGGCGGCCTGTACGGCCACCTCACCGCCCCCAATGATGGTGATGTTCCTGATTTCCTCGTAGCCCTCCTTGCCGCAGAGGTCGTGAATCTGCGTCAGGTTTTTCTGCATGGTCATGAAATAGACCAAGTCGCCCGCCAGAATCATATCGTTGCCCCGGGGAATGAGGGTACGCCCGCGGCGCTTGATGGCCACCACATGAAAGGGCAGGTCGTTTGTGCCCAAATCTTTCAGCTTCTGATTGAGGATGAGCGCATTCTGACGAACTTTAACCCCGATGAGCTCGAGCGCGCCGTCGTGAAATTCCCACGATTGCCGCACCCAGCTCATTTTCATGGAGTCGGCGATTTCCTGCGCCACAAGGCGTTCGGGATAGATGAGCGAATCGATGCCCATGCCCTTGAAGTAGCTTTGATAGCGGGAGTTGAGATATTCGGCATTGTCGATGCGCGCCACGGTCTTCTTGGCCCCCAACGTATGCGACAACATGCAGATAGTGAGGTTGCGGCTGGCATCGGTGGTGACGGCTATCACCAAATCGGCCGTGCCCGCGCCGGCATCCTTCAGCGTCTGGATGGAGGTGGCCGAAGCATTGTAGGTGAGCAAGTCCAGTCGGCTTCCCGGTGCCTCGAGCTTGGATTCATCGGGGTCGATGAGGACGATATCGTGCTTTTCGCGCGAGAGCAGGTTGGCCAAATGAGAGCCCACCCCTCCCGCACCGGCTATGACAATTTTCATAAGGTAGCGGGGTTATGCGCTTTTCCCGAAGCGGAGGCCTCGGAAAAAAGCCTGCAAAACTATCATTTTTGCCGATATCCGCAATAGGGAGGAGCCCGAAAATTCCAAGCCAAAATATTACTTTTGCTTCCTTGTTCTAATACACACAACGTGCAGAGAGAAGATTTGCTTTCCATATACGAGGGGGACGCACGTCTCAAACCGGTGCTGGCGCGGATAGACGCCCGCCCGCAGGGAACGGACGGCGATGTTTTCGCCCTCAAAGGTCTTGTCGGTTCGGGGCAGGCGGTGGTGGCGCAGGTTATATCGCAACATTTTGAAGAAAATCAGCTTTTTATTCTTGCCGACCGCGAGAAGGCCGCCTATTTCTGCAACGACCTCGAGAAACTCTCGGGCGAGAATCCCGAAGGCGGCACCAAAGCCAAACGGACGCTCTATTATCCCTCGTCCTACAAACACCCCTACGACACCGAGAAAGTGGACAACGCCAACGTGCTCACCCGCACCGAAGTGCTGGAGAAACTGCGCTCGGGGCAGAAGGGGCTGCGCGTGGTGACCTATCCGGAAGCCCTGAGCGAGAAGGTGATAAACACCGTGCAGCTCACTTCCATGGCCGTGCGCATCCATGTGAACGAGAACCTTTCCCAAGACTTTTTGAGCGAATTTTTCGACCAATACCATTTCCGTCAGGTGGAATTCGTGGCCTCTCCGGGCGAATATGCCTTGCGGGGCGGCATCGTGGACGTGTTCTCGTTTTCGGACGAGCTGCCTTTCCGCATCGAGTTCGACGACGATAAAGTGGTGTCTATCCGTAGTTTCGAGGTGGGCACACAACTTTCGGTGCGCCGCCACGAAAGCGTGTCGGTGGTGCCGGACATCCAGCAGTGCGCGCCTGTGGCGCAGAGGGTGAGCTTCCTTTCGTATTTCGGCGCCGGCTCGCCCGTTTGGGTGGAAGACCCGCAGAGTGCCTATGAAGCCTTGGACGAGGCTTTGCAGAAAGCGCGCCGGGTGTATGAGAAATTAGACAAGACTGTGCCGCGCACGGCTCCCGAGGAACTTTATCTTTCGGCGGAAAAACTTGAAGAAGAGTTGCTTGCGCACCCGATTTTCGAAACCGGAATGCGTTTCCGCCACACGCCCACCGTGGAGGTGGATTTTTCCATGCAGCCCCAGCCGGTGTTCAACAAGAAGTTCGACCTTCTGGCCGACTGCATCCGCGACGGCGTAGACCACGGCTACAAACAGTTCATCCTTTCCGAGAACCCCAAGCAGTTTCAACGTCTCGACCGCGTGTTCTTCGAGCTCTCGCAAGGGGAGGGCGCACGCCCCGTCCACTACATACCGCTTCCGTTCTCCATTAACGAAGGCTTTGTGGATGCCGCGCTCAAAATAGCCTGCTTCACCGACCATCAGATTTTCGAACGCTACCACCGCTTTGTGGTGCAGCCCCGCCGTCAGGACAGCCAGTCCCTGACCCTGAAGGAACTCTACAGCCTCAAGCCCGGCGACTACATCATGCACATCGACCACGGCATAGGGCGTTTCGCAGGTTTGGAGAAAGTGACGGTGAACGGACGCGAACAGGAGGCTATCTGTTTGGTATATAAAGATAACGATGTGCTCCGCATCAGCATTCACTCGCTCCACAAAATGACCCGCTACACGGGCAAGGAGGGCGTGGCCCCGGTGCTCGACCGCATCGGCAGCAGCGCATGGACGGTGCAACGCAACAAGGCCAAGCAGAAGGTAAAGGACATTGCGCGCGAACTCATACAGCTCTACGCCAAGCGCAAGGCCGCCAAAGGCTATGCGTTTTCGGCCGACTCCTATCTGCAACACGAATTGGAATCGTCTTTCTTCTACGAAGATACGCCCGACCAGCTCAAGGCCAGCAACGATGTGAAGCGCGATATGGAAAGCCGCGAACCCATGGATAGGCTCGTGTGCGGCGACGTGGGCTTCGGAAAGACCGAAGTGGCGGTGCGGGCGGCCTTCAAGGCCGTGTGCGACGGCAAGCAGGTGGCGGTGTTGGTGCCCACCACGGTCTTGGCCTATCAACACTACAAGACCTTTTCGGAACGCCTGGCCGATTTCCCTTGCACGGTAGACTATATCAACCGTTTCCGCACCTCCAAGCAACAGAAGGAAATCTTGAAGCGTCTGGAGGAAGGCAAGGTGGATATTCTTATCGGCACACACAAACTCTTGGGCAAGGATGTGAAGTTCAAGGATTTGGGATTGCTGGTGATTGACGAGGAACAGAAGTTCGGGGTGGCGATGAAAGAGAAACTCAAAACCTTGAAAGTGAGTGTGGATACGCTCACGCTCACGGCCACGCCCATTCCGCGCACCTTGCAGTTCTCATTAATGGGGGCGAGGGATCTTTCGATTATACAGACCCCGCCGCCCAACCGTTATCCGATAAGCACCGAGGTGAGACCGTTCGGCGAGGAGCTGATACGCGATGCGGTGATGTACGAGCTGGGGCGGCGGGGTCAGGTGTATATCGTGAACGACCGCGTGGAAAATATCATGGAGGTGGCGGGCATGGTGCAGCGTTTGGTTCCCGACGCGCATATCGCCGTGGCCCACGGACAAATGGAGGGCGAGCGCCTCGAAGAAATCATGCTCGGTTTCATGGAGGGGGAATACGATGTGCTCGTATGCACCAAAATCGTGGAAAACGGTCTGGACGTAGCCAACGCCAACACCATCATCATCCACAACGCACACCGCTACGGCCTTGCCGAACTGCACCAGCTGCGGGGCAGGGTGGGGCGGTCGAACAAAAAAGCCTTCTGCTATTTCCTGGCACCGCCCGAACACCTGCTCACCCCCGAAGCCAAACGACGGCTGCGGGCGGTGGAGGAATTCTCGGAAATCGGCGGCGGCTTTCAGATTGCCATGCGCGACCTCGACATCCGCGGGGCGGGCAATATCTTGGGCGGCGAGCAGAGCGGCTTCATCAGCGAAATCGGTATAGAAATGTATCAGAAGATTTTGGATGAAGCCATACAGGAATTGCGGCAGGAAGACTGGGCGAAGGAACTCCCCGCGCCGCAGGAGGGTTTCACGGTTTCCGACTGTCAGATAGAAACCGACCTCGAGATGCTGATTCCCGACCGCTATGTGAGCAACATCACCGAAAGGTTGTCTTTATATAAGGAGTTGGACGGCTTGGAAACCGATGCGCAGCTGAAATCCTTTTACGATGCCTTGCAAGACCGTTTCGGGCCTGTGCCGGAATCCACGCGCGCCCTGATTCACACCATTGCCCTGCGGCGCATGGCCAAGGAAGCGGGCTGGAGCCGCGTGATGCTGAAGCAGGAGAAGATGACGGCGGTGTTCGCCGCGCAGGACGCATCGGAATACTATCAATCCTCGCTCTTCGAGAAAATCCTCACCTACGTGCAGAACCACCCGCAGGCCTGTAAGTTGCAGGAAATGAAAAGCGGAAAGCTGGCCGTGGTGTTCGCTCCCGTGCGCGACGTGTTCGAGGCCGAGGCGCTCTGCCGCGAGATTCTGAAAGGATAATTCGGACTATTGTACGGCGGCGATGATGCCGAACACGATGCCCAGATGCACGCCGAGGCCGATGCCGTAGGCCGCCCAGGCGCGTTTGCTCTTGAGTTTCTTGGCTTCGCGGCGGTAGGTATAGAAGTAGATGTCTTCCTGAAGCATATCCACGTCGCTCATGCCGAGGTTCTCGATGCGCGGCGGGGTCATTGTGGTGGGAATGGCGAGAGCCAGACCGGCCACGGGGTTCACGATAGTCAGACACAAGGTTCCGAACGTGGAGGCTTTCCACGTCTTATAGTTGGCGCGGCAGTCGGCCTGCGCCTTCAGACAGATTTCCGAAACATAGGAAAAGTCTTCCACCCGCGCCATAATCAGCGGATCGAGTTTCCCTATCACACTCACCGTATCGGTATAGATGTAGCGGTACATCAATTCGGTGGGAATGCGGAACTTGCCGCTGGTGGCCCGGTCCGGGCCGTAGAGATTCAACCGCACTTCATCCCCTTGAATAAAACAGTTCGATTGCCGCAGGGGCTTGAAATGAAACGATTTCTCGGGAGAGAAAAAAGCGTCCTGCGCCGACACCGAGGCGGAAAGGCTGCACAAGGCAAGCCCTATGAGAAGAAGTAAGCGATTGTTTTTCATACAACTATTTGCTATGCAAAATATACAAACCACAAAGGTACGAATTTTTTTACGAGATTGCGTACTTTTGGCTTGCGAGACACTTAATAAGTATGCCGAAACCCACCGTTTTCGACCCTGTGCGCAAGAAGCGCATCGTGCTTACCCCCGAGGAGGAGGTGAGGCAGTTTGTGATACGTTTTTTGCAGGAGAGTTGCGGCGTGCCGCTCGGTTATATCGGCAGCGAGTTGTCTATCAAACTTTATCAAAAGGATTTGCGTTGCGATCTGGCGGTGCGCAACCGGCAGGGCGAGGCGGTGATGCTCATCGAGTGCAAGCGGCCTTCGGTGCCTTTGCAGGAGAAGGTTTTGGAGCAGGTGTTGCGTTATGATATGCTTCGTAAAGAGCGTTTTATCGTTATCACCAACGGCTTGGAATTCCGTTGCTGGGAGCGTTGCGGGGAAGCGGGAGAGGCCGTGCGCTGGAGGGAGTGGGAGCGATATCCTACTTGGGAGGAGTTGAACCGAAGTTGAAAACGCAATTTTGTCAATCGGAAAAAAAACTTTACATTCGCACCGTGTAACCCTTAATAATTTAGTTTTTTTATGAACATTTTTTGTGCTAACCTGAACTATAAAGTTCGTAGCGAAAACTTGAGAGAAATCTTTTCCGAATACGGCGAAGTAAGCGATGCCCGTATCATCACTGAACGCGGCACCCGCCGTTCGAAAGGTTTCGGATTTGTGGAAATGCCCGATGACGAGGCTGCCCGCAAGGCTATCGCCGCTTTGGACGGTGCCGAATGGGAAGGCCGCACGATTATCGTCAAGGAGGCTCTTCCCCGCGAGGAAAAGCCGGCGCAACCCGCTGCCGAAACTCCCGCCGAATAATCCTTTCGGAATCAGAAATGGAAAAGGCACCCTTTGGGGTGCCTTTTTTTATGTGCTGCGGTGCCCGCCGGGGCGTTTGTTGTGGCGTTTGTTGCGGCGTTCCTACCAATTTATCTTATACCAAAACGTTTCCCGTTTGATACGCAGCCGCATGGCTTTGCCCACCACCACAGACAGGTGGTAGAAAAGGGGGAAGTGTGTCTTGAGGTGGTTCAGGGCGAAGCTGTCTTCTTTGGTGGCTTGACAGAACGTATAATAGAAAGGGTCGGGATGCTCCCTGAGCCATTGCAGGGCGTGGGGTTCGTCGTCGATGCCGTTGGCGAGCACGCCCATTTCGGGGTAGCCGTTGTTGAGCAACCACATCACGGCTTTTTCATCGCCGAGAATGCCGTTCGAAAACGCCGCCCATTGCGGGTAGCCGCCGTCCAGAAGTTTCCGAAAGTGCTCTCCCGAACCGCTCACGGCCTTTTCGAAGTTTTGATAAACCTCCACGGGGTAATTTTCCAATGCGTTCACTTTTATTAATATATTAGAAGAAGGCGGTGGCGTTGAAGCCGAGCGCGCGCAGTTCCTCGGCGCGCGCCTCCAATTCCTCCGCGCTCAGTTTTATGAGTTGCTTGGCCGGGGTCTCGCGGTCGAGGCCGTAGAGCATGATGGCAGGCGGCTGAATGCGCTTGAGTTGGTTCTTATAGGCTTCCCATTCGCTCCCGGCGGCATTGTCGATGCGTTCTCCCTCGTATTCACCTCTAAACAAAAGCGTTTGCAGAGTGTAGGGATGCGGGTAGGCGGCTAAATTCTCCACCAACTGCGGATAGAACTCCTCCGCGCTTTGCTCCACCGAGATTTTATCTAATTGAAAGCCTTTTTGCAGACGGTTGATGAGGGCGTAGGCATGGGGCGTGCCGGCGTCGAGTTTCAGCAACACTTTGTTGCAGAGGGCGAGGGCGTCCACAATTTCGGGGCGGCCTATCTGGGTGGCGTTCGAAATGACGGTGACGATGGGGGGATTGTCGGGAAAGTGTTTGCGGGCGGCGCGCAGGGTGGCGGCAATCACGGCGGGGAAGTCCGGGTGAAGGGTAGGCTCGCCGTTCCCCGAAAAGGTAATCGAGTCGGGGCGCTTGTTGAGTTCGCGGAGTTGGGCGAGCGCCGTATCAAGCGCCCCTTCCACCTCTGCGCAGGTGGGCAGGGTGGGGTGGCCGGTCCATTCGGTGTTCCAGCCGCATTCGCAATAGACACAGTTGTAGTTGCAAACCTTTTCCTTTGTGGACGAGAGGTTTACGCCCAACGAAGAACCCAACCGCCGGCTGTGTATCGGCCCGGTTATAATATGTGTGTGAAAGAACGCCATACCTATCTACTATTAAAAGGTTATTTTTTCATGACCACCCACACTCCGGCATTATCCTTGCCTTCATGTTTCAGAATGCCTTTCTTTTGCAAAGAAGAAAGGTCTCGTTCTATGGTGCGTTGGCTCACCGACAATATCTCCGACATCTGATGCCCCGTTATTGTCGGAGACTCTTTTATAAGGTTCAGTATTTTCTGTTG